>DASSAF010000181.1:0-1732 GCA_035685565.1 Nitrosopumilaceae archaeon
CATCAGGAACATTTGACTCTGGATTGATAAAAGCGGGCAATACATTCCAATACAAATTTAGTTCTGCAGGTACAACAGAATATTTCTGTACAATACATCCGTGGATGACAGGAAAAGTTACAGTAGGATAAACTTGCAAAAAAGCTTAGTGCTTTTACAAAATCAAATAGAACTTCTTAGCAATCATGCAAAAAAAAACATTCCAAATGAATCTTGCGCAATTTTATTTGGCAAAATTGAAAATGAAACCTTTGATGTAAAAGATGTTTTTTTGACAAAAAATATAGAAAATTCACCAGTAAACTTTACAATATCTAATGATGAATTACTAGCAGCTTATACCGAAGCAGAAAAAAGAAAACTAGAGGTCATTGGAATTTTCCACTCCCATCCAGATTCTATGGCATATCCCTCTTTGACAGACAAGAAATACATGGAGATAAATCCAGTTCCATGGGTCATATTTTCTAACAAAAATAAAGAATTCAAGGCATATATTTTTGAATCAGATATAATGTCGGTACCATTAGAAATAAAGTAGAATTATTTGTGGATATTTTTTTTGTGTCTTTCCAAGTGCTCTTTATCGAAAAACGTAGCATCGCATTCTTTGCATTTGAGTTGAGTTTTAAAGCCCCACAATCACCATTACATACGAGTAGGTTGCGTAAAAGGATACCGTAAATCATTTAGAGACTAAAAGTAACCATCATGCCATCAGGTACATTTTTTAGAAATTTCTTATCAGTGTTCATGATTTTCCCTATTACGTTTACAGGCGAATATGGTGTGATCTCATCTTTTTTGCCTATTGGTGTGGGTCCAAAAAAAAGACATATTGCCTTTCCGGTAGGCCAATAGGCCACATCCATTAAATCTACCAAGGGTTTTGCATTCTCTGCACCTACCACAATAGGCGTTTCATTTGTGTAGATCTCTTCTCCCCAAGAATTTATCTTCACATCAAGTGGAAGACATTTAAGAAAAGAAGAGACTGTCTTTGGTGCCAGTTCGTCATCTATTTCTAAATATATGGTCTTTATTTTTGGAAAATTCAGTGTAATCCTATGGATCAACAGCCGATCTTGTGTGATTTAGATTAAATATCCCTTCTCAGAATTGTCAAAACATGGACATTCACGTATATGATACATATGTAGAGGCCAAGGACGGGCACACCATGCACTTTGATGTTATTACCGATGTCAAAGACCACACGAAGGCTATAGAATATGCAAAGCAATGGCTAAAATCAGTTGGTGAGGCAGATGCAGCTGTTTCAACAGAGGAATGCCAATTTTGCCACACTCAAGGAGCTCCAGAGCCTATAGCAGAACAAATCAAGAAAAACGGATATTTCATCCAAAAGATGGAAGGCTGCCCATAAACTCTTTTTTAATTTTTTAACTTTTTCTGGCAAAGTCTTTTTAGAACAGTCACACAAGTGAAAAACATGGACAAACCTAGAGTCACTTACAATAGATTAACCGTAGAAGGAGAAATACAAACTCAATGGATATGCGGTTGTTTTGAGACCGTGGACGGATTCTTCAAATTCTGTCCAGTACACAACAATGCAATGAGAAAGACAATAGAGGCTCAAATAGATGAGCTTGACATGACACTCGTTGTTGATGAGAAAAAATCAGATTAATCTACAGAACAAAAATAGCGACAAATGCAGATACGAAAACTATTGCTACTGTGTTTAACAATTTAATGACTGTGTTTA
>DASSAF010000182.1:0-5281 GCA_035685565.1 Nitrosopumilaceae archaeon
CATGTAATGTGTGTTGTTCAACATAGTCTGACAAATAACATTCTCCTTAACTTAAGATACTAAGAGTAGGAAAACACCCGTTTAAATAACTTTGTGTTAAGCAAAACAGGAGATTGATAAATAATGAGATTTCATCAAAAATCTATGCCTTCTCATGTAATGGAGCTTCCAAGAAAAATAGTCATTGGAGAAAATAACATTGGAGATATTGGGAAGTTTATATCTGATCTAGCTAATCCAAAAAAGGTTTCAGTTGTCTCTGGCGATCATGTAAAAAAAATAATATACAAAAAAGTTGCAAATTCACTTGCATCTTCTAAAATAAAAAACATATGGCATACAAGTATAAGTAATGATGTAAAATCTATGCAAAAAGTTCTAAATGAGATAAAGAAAGATCGTAGCGATCTGATAATAGGAATCGGTGGTGGAAGATCGGTCGATATTGCAAAAATGGCGGCATTTACTTTGAAAAAGTCTTTTGTTAGCATACCAACTTCAGCATCGCATGATGGAATAGCAAGTCCATTTGTTTCTATACGTGGAGAAAAACCATATTCCATTATTGCAACAGCTCCACTTGGAGTCTTTGTTGATATTAAGATCCTAAAGAAAGCGCCGAAAAGACTTCTAGCTAGTGGATGTGGAGATTTGATGGCCAAAGTTACTGCAGTTAGAGACTGGGAGCTTGCAAGAGATAATGTTGGAGAATATTTTGGAACCTATGCTGCAAATCTTGCTTCAATGAGTGCAAAAATTGTAATTGAAAATTCGAAGAATTTCAAAAAAAGACCGGATGTTAGAATGATAGTAGAAGCTTTGATCAGTTCTGGTGTTGCTGCCTGTATTGCTGGAAGTAGTAGACCCTGTTCTGGTGCAGAACATCTCTTCTCTCACGCTGTTGATTATCTAGAGTCTGGTGTTGGATTACATGGAGAAAAATGCGGTCTAGGATCTATCTTGATTTCAAAACTGCAAGGTCAAGACTGGAAAAAAATTGTTCAAATGCTAAAAAATGTAGGGGCACCAACTACCGCAAAACAAATTGGTCTAAAACCAGAAATTCTTGCAAAAGCTCTTACTATTGCCCAATCACTTAGACCTGAACGATATACTATTTTAAACCAAGTAAAAATGACTGAAAAAAAAGCTATTGCACTAGCAAAAAGTACTGGTGTTTTGTAAATTTAGGCAGTCTTTGGTTGTACTGGTTTTTCTTCCGACTTTGCTTCAGTGGGTTTGGCTTCTGGTTTTTCAGCTTTTTTGTTGTTGTACGTTTCAATATAGTTGATCTTTTCAAGTTTGCTTACAAACTTGAAAATGTCATTTGCTATAATGCGTTTTATTGTACTTAATCCTTCAGCCATAAGTATCTCGTCTGGCATTGAAACATCAAGTTCTGAACCTTTTACCTCAAATTTCAGCTTTGAATCATCAACAGGTATGTTTCTCTTTAAGAGACCCATTATCTTTTCTTCGTCAGTGTTAAGAGATTTTATCACATTAACATCGTAAAGTATTGTCTTTCCTGCGAATCTGTGATTGAAATCAACTTGAACTCTACCAGATCCAATAAATCTAATAATTCCCGTTCTTTCATCAATTTCTATTGTATCACCAACTGAAACCTTTTCGGCGTCATCACCAAGTTTTCGAAGTGGAATCATGCGAACCTTAGCAGGATCTCTTGCTCCAAATCCCTTCTCTGGTGGTACTTCTACAGTTAGCTTGTCTCCAGCATTAGTGCTAAATAATGCATCATCTAATCCTTTGAGAACCCACGACTCTCCAACTGAAATGAGTCTTGGCTGATATCTTCTATTAGCGTCATGAATTGAATTTGTTTTGGCATCAGTTTCTCTAGTCGTTTCAAAAACTTCGTTAGTGTCTTTTACCTTTGCAGTGTAATCCACTAAAACTAGTGTGCCTTTTTGGAAAGTCAATGTGATCGGTGCTTGGAATTCCTTATATTAAGTTAACATGAATTAAAGCGCTTTTAGTTTTTCTTCAGCTACTTTGAGTGCTTCTGGGTTTGTCTTGTATCCCATCATATCAAGAGTTGATGAGATTGCAGAAATTGTTCTCATGACATGATATTTGTGAACTTCACCCATACATCCTACTCGAAAGACTTTTCCTTTTAACTCACCAAATCCACCTGCAACAAGAACCCGAAATTTTTCTGAAAGTGTTGATCTAAATGTTTTGTCTTCTAGTCCTTCCAGATAGTTTAGTGCTATTACAACAGTAGATCTTGCATCTTGTTTTGCAAATGGACTAAGACCCATTGCACTAAGACCTGAATAAAATGCATCAGAACAAACTCTATGTCTTTTTATTCTTGCTTCCATTCCCTCCTCTAAAATAATGTCAAGTGCTTCTCTGAATGCATAAAGTAGTGGAAGTGCTGGTGTAAATGGTGTCTCTTTTGTATCATCATAATATTTGAAGTACCTTGCCAAGTTAAAATAGAAAGTTGGAGGCGGATTTGCAATCATGTATTTTTTTGCTTTTGGACTAATTGATATTGGTGAAATTCCAGGAGGTGCGGCCATTGCCTTTTGTCCTGCTGCAATACAGACATCTATTCCCCATTTGTCTACTGGTAATTCTTCGCCACCAAGTATTGAGACAGCGTCTACTACAAAATACGAGTCGTTTCTTGAGGTAAGTTTTGAAATCTTGTCTAGGTATTTCACTTGTGTTCCTGTTGATGTCTCATTATATACTACGTAGAATGCCTTTACGTCCTTGTTGTTATCAAAGGCCTCTTTTACTTGATCAAAAGTTGCATTTTCTCCAAAAGGAGTTGTAAGTCTGATGACGTTTGCTCCTTGCCATTCTAGCATTGTAGCTAGTCTACTGCTAAATTCTCCGTTTACAGGAATTATTACTTTGTCCCCCTTTTTTATTAGATTTACAACTGATGCCTCCACTGCTCCAGTTCCTGATGCAGTAAGTGCAACAATGTCATGCGAGGTCTGAAAGACCTTTTGTGTTTTTTCTATAACATCAGTGTATAGCTTGACAAAATCTTTGCTCCTGTGATTTATTGTAGGAGTAAACATTGCACGGGTAACTCTTTCGGGAACGTTTGTTGGCCCCGGCAACATAACCAAATATTCCAAATAAATTCTCCAATCTTAACGATTAGGAACCACTATTTATAATTACAGAATTTTTGAGAGTCTTCTTTCTGCGTCTATTTTCAATAGTACATTTTTAGTTCCTTCTGGCACAAGTTCCATCCAGTTTTTCCCTGTTGTAATCATTTCACGAATGTTAGTTCCAGAGATCATCTCCCTTTGTAACAGAGGCACTGAAATAACCTTAATTCCGCGTTTTTGATACAATGTTATTGTAAAATCATCATTTGAGAATACCACATCATATTTTGGTACAATAGAATCAACATGAAATGTCCATTTTGCATGATCGTCAACGTCTGGAATGTAAAATATCTGAACTCTGTTTAGGATGGATTTATCTAAAGAAGCCAATATCATTTCCTTTCTTTCATCAGCAGAAAATGGATTTCTTTTTTCATTGTTTTTGTTTGAGCTGCCTATACCTATCCAAATATTCTCTACTTGAGAGAGTCCAAAATTTACTGCTGCAAGATGTCCTTTGTGAAAAGGTTGGAACCTGCCAATTAAAAGACCATTCATAACAAAAATTGATTTTAATTCTTTAAAAAACTATCATTACTTATACGACTAGGCTATTCAATTATTTATGGAATCACTAAAAATAGATGGCTCGTATGGTGAAGGCGGTGGTCAGATAATTCGAACTGCGGTAACACTTTCATCAATTACTGGAATACCAGTAGAAATTGAAAACATACGCAAGGGTAGAGATGTTTCTGGTTTAAGACCACAACATCTTACTGGAATTAAAATTCTTGCAAAAATTTGTAATGCCAAAGTAGAGGGATTACATGTTGGATCAACTGCACTTAGGTTTTTTCCTTCAAAGATTAATGATGCCACTTTGGATGAAAATGTTGGAACTGCAGGAAGTATTCCACTAATTCTACAGGTTTTAATTCCTGCGGTATCTATTTCGAAAAAAAATTTAAATTTGTCAATAATGGGTGGAACTGATGTTGCGTGGAGTCCAACAAGTAACTATACTAAATTTGTTTTAAAAGAAGCATATTCTAGGATTGGAATTAATTTTTCTATGAATATTAAAAAACGGGGATATTATCCGAAAGGCGGTGGACTTGTTAATGTACAAGTATTGCCTTTTGAGAAAATCAGGCATATTTCTCTACTAAAAAGAACTATAAAAAAAGTAAAGATTCTTTGTTCATATTCCATGTTATCAAAAGAATCAATTGAGAATGAGATAAACGAAGCCAGAAACATTCTTGAAAGTAATGGCCTGTCGTGTGATTACGAAATAAAAGAAGAATCTGCATTGGACAAAGGATGTTCATTCCTAGTTTTTGCACATGATGATAGCTCGATTATTGGTTCTGATGCGATTTATAACAAAGACATGAAAGGTATTGGGCATATGGTGGCAGCTAGGTTTTTAGAGTCAGATTTGGGAGTGGATTATTTTCTTTCAGACATGCTTGTGATTCCTTTGGCTTTGACTAGTGAAACTTCGGTTTTTAGAGTAAAGAAAATTACAAAACATTTAGAAACAAACCTCTTTGTCACTTCAAAATTTACAAACTGCAAATATGGAATAGGAAAATTAAATGACGGTTTTGAGGTCAGAATAGAAGGAAACTCAGACGCCGGAATGCAGTAGTGCAGCCATAAGCAATATAGTCACTGAAACAAAAACCATAACTCTTCCTAGAGAAATTATTTTTGAACGGAGTTTTTGAATTATTTCTGGCAACATTTCTTTTGATTCGATCTTTTTCTCAATTTCAGTTCGAATTATTCTGACATGAATAGCAAACATCACAAGTAAAGAAATTACGAGAATTATTTTTATCAAAAGTATTATTCCATAATTTGTGGAAAGCAAAAATTCTGGTTTGCTTAGGATGTTAGAGGAGTTGTAAAGTCCAGTAGCAATTAAAATTGCTAATGATGGAATTGCA
Source organism: Nitrosopumilaceae archaeon (assembly GCA_035685565.1). Classification (GTDB taxonomy): domain Archaea; phylum Thermoproteota; class Nitrososphaeria; order Nitrososphaerales; family Nitrosopumilaceae; genus TA-20. Next base: position 5,069 of record DASSAF010000182.1, read on the forward strand.
ATCTTGTTGAATTTTCTTCCAACCCGAATCATTATTGCTACTCTATCCTCTACCGATTCTGAAATTGTATTCAATAATGGTGCCAAAACAATTCCGATGAAAATCGAGCCTCCTACCCATATAGAAGCAGAAACAAGATGTGCCCATATTAGTAGGGCATCCAAAATTGGCATTGTCAGTATATTCTATTATTACAAGTAATATCTAGTCGGA
>DASSAF010000183.1:0-2371 GCA_035685565.1 Nitrosopumilaceae archaeon
CAAAAGTTTTTCTTGATTCTCTTGCAGGGATTGGTGCCCGAAGCATTCGAGTAGCAAATGAAATAGAGTGTATTGAGAAAGTTTTTGTTAATGACATTAATCCAAACGCTATTGAAATTGCCATGAGAGCATCAAAATTAAACAATGTTACAAAATGTGATTTTTCGGAAAATGAAGCATGCAGGTTTCTTAGCTTACACTCTAAAAGAGACACCCGTGGAGCTATTGTAGATATAGATCCATTTGGATCTCCTACAAGATTTCTTGATTGTGGTATTCGTGCCACATCCCATGGCGGTCTTCTTTCAGTCACTGCCACTGATCTACCGGTTTTACATGGATTATACCAAGAAGCATGTCAGAGAAAGTATTACGGAATTCCTGTGAGAACAGAATATGGAAACGAAATTGCAATACGGTTGATTCTAGGATGTATCCATCTTGTAGCTGGAAGATTGGATGTTCAAATTGTTCCACTTTTTGTACAAACCAACATGCATTACTACAAGGTCTATGTCAAAGTGTTAGTAAGAACAGATTCTCAGGAAAATATGGGCTATATCATACACTGTAAAATATGCGGTCACAGAAAAACACAAAATGAAAAAGGTAACTCTTGCGAAGTTTGTGGTACAAAGATAGAATCTGCTGGACCTCTTTGGATTGGTGATCTATATGACAAAGTATTTGTTGACATGATGCTCAAAGAGCAAAAAAAATTCTTAATTGACAAGTCTTGTGAGAAAACATTACTCAAGTGTCAGAACGAAATAGGTATGCCAGCCACTTATTTTACTCTCGATGAGATCGCACGAAAAAAACAATGTGCTCCTCCATCTTTATTAAATATAATAGAAAAGCTTCAAAATGATGGATATAAGGTCAGTCAGACATCGCTAAATCCCTCAGGGTTTAGAACAGACGCAAGAATAGACAAAATATTAGAAATTTTTTAAAAATTAAGAAAGGTATCCAAGACAGACAAAATAGAGTTCACTACTTGTTTTCCTGCTTGCTTTTGGTTTTCTTAGCTGCACTTTGGTAAATTTCTTTTTTACATAATCCCGAAATTCGTTAGAATATTCTCCATCAAATACCTTAAACAACGCATTTCCTTTGTAAGCTAATACATGATCCATTATTTTAGTCGCGGCATAGTTTAGTCCAATCTGTTTAGCATGATCAATTGCCCATGTTCCACTTACTTGTGGAGATAAATCACAGATTACTGCATTTACTTTTCTCCCAAAATAAGAAAAAACTTCCTCAACTATTGATTCATCTTCAATATTTCCCCTTATGATATGGGCATTTGGAATTTCTTCCACAAAAGATGTATCAACCCCCAGTACTTTGCCTTTATTTCCTGCAAGTTCAGTGGCAACTTGTGTCCATCCTCCAGGTGAACATCCAAGATCAAGAACATAAAAACCAGGACCGATTATTCTGTATGATTTGTTTAATTCTTTTAGTTTGTATGCAGCTCTACTTCTATATCCTTCTTGATGAGCTAGTTTTCTGTAAAAATCTCGCCTTGCATCAATTAATTTCATTTCTTTGGCTTTTTGATATTAGTAAATTCGGTTACTACCCATTGTTCAATTAATGGACATGTTCTTGGACTTATTTCTCCCTCTAAGGTACATTTTGATTCCACTGGACAGATCAAACATGGTGCGGCCTCAATTGACTCTGTACTTACTGGCGCGTGAGCAATTTTCAATTTGTATGTCCAACGACCATTTTCTAAAACTTTTTCTCGCTTTATCATATTTTGTCTCTCAAGTTTCAGAGCTAGTCTAGAACCATCTCTGCTGGTTAGTTTCATCTTTTTCCACAGATCACTTTGGAATATTCCTTCATCTCCGCTTTTTGTTACAATATTACGAACATTAGCAGTAAGTTTTTCCATGTCTAGTCCTTCAATCTCAAAGTTTTCTAGTTCCTTATCTGAAATTTCTTCAAATTCGTCTTCTTCAGGTTCTTTTTTAGAAATAGTTTTCTTTTCAGTTAATTGTTTTTTGACCGTCAATTTTTTCTTTTCAATGGTTTTCTTTTCAATGGTTTTCTTTTCAATGGTTTTCTTTTCAATAGTTTTCTTTTCTTCTACTTTTTTTGCAGGTTTCTTCTCTTTCTTTTTAGCCATAAATATCACTTAATGGAACAATTACTCCCTAAATATTTGGGTTCAAAGCAATATAATAACATAGCATTTGATTTATTGAACTTTAAAGTTAGCAGTGGACTTTATCGAGTTTTCATTGTTTTTGTCTTTCATTTCTGTTACAATTTTGTAATTGCCGGATTTCCCAATTATCTGTGAAAAGGTATCATGAATTGGCAAAGTCAAATTATTTTCTGCAAAGCATTG
>DASSAF010000184.1:0-1504 GCA_035685565.1 Nitrosopumilaceae archaeon
TAGTCTGTTATTCATATGACAAGCGAAACTGATTTCTCATTAGTGAACTCTACTTTAGAATCAAAATCATACGATTATGAAGTATTGCTAGAAAAACTGAAAAATGAACTATCCAAATTCGGTTTAACTTCAAACCAGTCAAAGGTCTTTCTGTTTTTGGAAAAATACGGTCAAAGCACAGCAACACAAGTAAGTAAAACACTAAAAGTACCAAGAACTGAAACATATCATCTTCTTACTCATCTCCAAAACAAAGGAATAGTCTCTGCAACATTCCAGCATCCAATTAAATTTTCTGCATTACCACTTGATAAAGCAATGGGTGTGTTGATAAATACTGAGAAAGAGAGAGTCAAAACACTAGAAAATCAAGAAAAAAATCTAGTGGATCTTTGGAATACAATTCCAAATTTTAAAATTGATCAAAATGAGTCCAAAGAAGGAAAATTCCAAATGCTTCAAGGAATAAATCAAATGACTGGGAAAATAAATGAAATGATTGCTAAAACAAAAAACAGTCTTCTGATATTAGGATCAGAAAAAGATTTCATGAAATTTTATCACTCTGGCTTTTTGGAGCTCATAACAGATTCAAAAATTGAAGCAAAGTTGATTACTTCATCATCTAAAAAAACTACATATATTTTTGATCAAAAACTAATAACTAAAGTAAAGAAGATGCCAAGCAAAATCAAAGAAAATTTATGTTTCATTATAAAAGATGACACTGAATTACTCTTATTCATGAAAAATGTAAGCGAATCTTCACAAAATGTGGTAGCAATGTGGACTGATTCAACTTCGATGATATACACTATGCGGCTATTATTTAGTTACATCTGGTCAAATTCAAGACATCTTGAATAATAAAATAGCCACATTATGAATCTTGATCAAGAACAATTGCGAAAAGCCATAGTTAGCCTTTCAATTGAAAAAGTATTACTTGCAATTGGTCATCCAGTTTACGAGAAAATTATAAAACAGTTATCAAAAGATTATAATTGCTACTTACCTGAATGCAATGAACATCCAGAATACTTGAATAAAGTTTTAAAAAAAATCTTTGGTAATTCACATATAACAATTGTTGATGCAATAAAAAGAGAATTAAATGAACAAATTACAGAAAAACCAATAGCCGTTTTTGTTAGGGCAATAAGTGAGTAAATTTGCAAAATAATTTTGAGAAGTTACAAGAGCAAAAGTCATTACTTGCATGCCTTTTGATAACTGGTCTTGGAATAATAACAGCGACATTTTTTGGAAAAGAAGTCGTTAATGTGGTAACTGATTTTACATACATTCCAGTATCAGGAGCCTTTGTCATTTTATCAATAATCATGTCCCTAAGATTCAGAAAAACTGGCAATCATGGTAAAGCATGGCTATTATTCTTGGGAATCGCAATTTCATGGTTTATTGCAGAGACAACTTGGACAGTTTATGAACTAGTATATCATCTGAATCCATTTCCATCAACTGCAGATGTGTTTTATATTGC
>DASSAF010000185.1:0-1833 GCA_035685565.1 Nitrosopumilaceae archaeon
CTCACTTGTAAAAAGTGGCATGTTGATCCCATATGGCGAAATTCCAAGAAAATACGGAAAAATCGTAATAAAATACGTTTCATTATTTGAAAATCTAGAAATTAATATTGTGAAAAATGATGTTAGTATTAATGCTAAATTCAGCGAATATGCACGTCAAGCTATTTTTCATATGATGCGGGAGAAAATTATAAGCATTAAAAAACAAAATGTTTCAAATTCAAGAGGTAATCGGACAGTAGAAACAACTCGTATCTCTATACAATCTGATTCTATGATTCGGTTTCTTTTAAAAGAAGAAATAATCAAAGTTTAAGATCTAGGATTTTTGTCACAAAAAAAGTTGACAACTCTTTTTTAATCTGAATCAAGATATACTAGTATACCAGACACAGGTATGTGGTTTAACTTGATGAGATGAACTCTCAACAAGAACCACTTTTTTCCCCTTTGTATACATCTGGTTAATTCAAAACTCCGTGAATCTATACTCAAAACATAAATTGATGAATTATTTTTGTCAGCATTAATAATTACTAACGATACATAAATTAACACTAAGTAGAACAGATTTGATGAAAAGGTTTGACAGACAACAATCTTGGAACTTGGCGCAGATCGATTTATTCAAATGAGATTAGCCCCTCTATGGATGGAAAGGAAGTGATCGTTATGGGCTGGGTGTCTAGTGTGAGAGACCACGGAAATCTTATTTTTATGATGATTACTGACAAAAATGGAGATATCCAGATTACTGCTAAGAAGGGTGATTCAAGTGAAGAACTACGGCAAGAAATTGTAAAGCTAAAAGAGCAATCAAGTATTGCAATAAAAGGAACAATCAAACCTTCAAACAAGGCTCCGCACGGAGCAGAGATTCGTCCACTTGAAATGAAAATTTTTTCTCAAGCAGAAAAAATTGCACCTTTTACATCACAAGCAAAAACAGTTGCCAATATTGATACCCGCTTAGAAATACGTGCAGTAGATCTTAGAAGAAACATATTACAACATGTTTTCAAGGCACGAAGTTTGGTTCTAAAATCCATTCGAGATTATCTGTATGAAAAAGAGTTTATCGAAGTAAATACACCTAAAATGATTGCTACGGCCACTGAAGGCGGCGCTGCACTGTTTCCGATATTTTACTATAACAAAGAAGCATTTCTTGCCCAAAGCCCGCAACTTTACAAAGAACAACTAACAATGAGCTTTGAGAAAGTTTTTGAAATTGCCCCTATCTTTAGGGCCGAACCGTCTAGAACAAACAGACATCTTTCTGAAGCCATTTCAATAGATCTAGAAGAAGCATTTGCAGATTACAACGATATTATGAAACACATTGAAAATATAATAAAGCGAGTAGTTTTGACAGTACGAAATTATAATGAAAAATCAAATTCTGATGTTAAATTTCAAATTCCTGAAATTTCTGATTCTATTCAGCAGTACACCTATTCTGAGCTAATTGAAAAGATGCAAAAAACTGGAATAACTACCGAATGGGGAGACGATCTATACGCATCTAATCTGAAAAAACTCGATATCACTGGATTTTATTTCATAAAGGATTGGCCGTTGGGCCCAAAGCCGTTTTATGTAAAAGCAAAAGCAGATGACTCTAAACTATCAGAATCGTTTGATTTTATGTATGGAGATTTGGAGCTCTCATCTGGTAGTACAAGAATCGAAAAAAGATTTGATCTTGAGGAAAGAATGAAAAACAAAGGATTCAAACTAGACCCATTTGATTATCATCTTAGAGTATTTGATTATGGCGTTCCACCTCATGCAGGGTGTGGAATTGGTCTTGAAAGATTGATGATGGCTCTG
>DASSAF010000186.1:0-2334 GCA_035685565.1 Nitrosopumilaceae archaeon
CTGAGGCAAGCTGAGAGAAAAGTGCAAATAGCAAGTGGACCTTGGGAATTTAAGATACCTCTGAAATAGAAAATGAAAACACTACATCTTTCAATATTTCGTAATCCTATACAAGACTACGCAAATACAGTGTTAAACTAAATTTCCAGATCTCTTAGTGGATCCTAACCTAAACTGAAATAATGGTGAGCCTTACAGGACTCAAACTTGTAATGGATTCAGACCTGTGAGAGTCCAAGTCTTATAGTTTTTGATGATTAATTGTTCGTCACAGCTAATCTTTAAAATAATTAGCTTGTAAGCTAAATAGACACTATATCGCTTATCAAGTAATTTTATGGAGATTGGCTAACACGAAGACAGCATTCCGTTATTATGTCATAGTGGCATGTGTAATAGTCACAATAACAATCGCTGTATTTTTTGTGTTTAAATCAAATAATACACTAGAAGAAAATCATCAATTCGCATTAAGATCACAATATGTGATGCAAAATCCTCAAGGAGATGTTGTCTATACTTGGGCTGTATGGCTAAAGGTAAAAGGCGACAGATTCCATATTCATGTTTTAAACAGTCCTGAGATTACGTCAAAAAGATTGAATGTTATTGATAACGTGTTATTTTCTGACATGACGTATTCTAATGGAAGTGAATATTCTGGATGGAATAGTGTACTCTCAAGCCTTTCTAATGTAAAGACACACTTTCTAATTCCCAATGCCATTCACACCGATGTTACAGATATTGGAGAAGGTGATATTGTAATCAGCTTTACCAACGAAAGAAATCCAGATGGGTATAATGGATTTACAAAAATGCTAGTTGATGAGAAAAATCATGAGATACTAAAAGCAGAAATAACAATCTACAAAGTTGATAGTCTTTCTAGTGATGACTTGGCATTAATACTAAGGCATGAATTAGGTCATGGGTTAGGTCTAGGACATTCAGACACAAATACTGACTTGATGAATGCTGTAATCCAAAGGGAAGATCCGTATATTTCTCAATGTGACATTAATGCACTAATCAAACTTTACAACGGTTCTGATACTATTGCAGTAAAATGCAATTAGTTTCTTAACTCATATTCCGACGGTTTACACGAAGTAGAATCTGAACGAATTCTACTAAATTAAAGATCTTCTGGAAGAATTCCTTTACTGTTGATTAAAATAAAAAATAAGGAAAGGAGTTTTGTAGCTACTCCGATTAGCTTACTGCACATTTCTTGTAAGTTTTTTTCACAAATTTCCGAGTTCTCGCGCCCGCTGTCAGTTCAAAAATCCATAAGGGCTCGAATCAAAGTAGATTCAGATCCGTGAAAATTAGTAATCTTTCAAGAATTTTAAATGATGAAAGAGTCGTTTCAAGGAATCAAGTTTCATCGTAAAGTTATTCTCTTATTTTTTCTTGTCTGAATGTTTATCATTCTGTAATTTAGAATTTCTTAGAAGAACATAGCGGAATAACAATCCTCCAGCTATTATTAAGACGATTCCTCCCAATACGTCAAAAGCATCAAAGCCAGAATGAAGACCCCCTCCTAAACTGAGTCCTCCTAATATTACTAAAATTATAGCAACAATTTTTGCTAACACATTTTCATTTTCTAGTTCTTTTAATTAAGGATTTAATGAGAATAACTTCTCTCCAACAAATCATAATTTATGTGAGCCTATAGGACTCAAGTTTTTTGATTATGGTTTGCAGTAGATAGTTTTTGTTCTATTTCTGATAGACGCTTGTCCATTTCTGAGTCCTCTTGCCATTTTTCATTTAGAAATAATATCTCATCTACAAACCATTCATTGTTATTGATGTCTTTGCTTATTCCAATCCATTTTTTTTCATATGGTATCTCTTCTTTCCTACATCTTTAATCACAGTTAACAAATTAATACTTTGTTGAAATTAAATCACAGAAAATAAAAAATTGGGAAGGAGTTTTGTAGCTACTCCGATGAGCTTACTGCGCACTTTTTGTTAAATTATTTTCACAATTTTCCGAGTTCTCGCGCCCACCGTCAGTTCAAAAACCATCGGGTCCGCTGAAATTTTTTTTTAAACACAAAATTACAGAAGAATTTTAAGCAAGCTCTAAAAGTAGAACATCTTTAGGTAAAAATAATGAAAGAAAATCAAGATGATTCCAAGCCAAATGAAAATGATGGTATGATCCCAGTTTCTTCTTCGGCATGGCTTTCTCTTGCTATAATATGCGGGCTTGCTCTTGTGACAATGTATGGAGAAACGATGGTCCTGCCAGCCATTCCTGATTTTATCAAAGATTTTAACATCTCATACAACACATCGTCTTGGATTCTTTCT
>DASSAF010000187.1:0-2707 GCA_035685565.1 Nitrosopumilaceae archaeon
CAGCTTCTGTTAGAGTATAATTTCCGGGAAATATGTTTGAAAATACTGCGGTGGGGCTAGATACTATGTTTATTGTGGGAGTGTTGGTACCGTTTGAGAATTTACCAGACAGATTAAAGCTCCATCCAGATACCAAGGCATCACCTACCTCTTGTACTCCGTTTGCGTTCATATCATTGAATGGTCTTGCAGTGATTGTGCCGGGTTGTACGTTACCAAAGTTATCTGTAATTACCGTGGCTGATCCAACAGATATGCCAGTAATAATTTTTGGTGAAGTGTGTGCCCATCCAGAAATATCAGCTTCAGTTAGAGTATAAGTTCCGGGGCTTAATTTGTTGAAAGCAAATGAACCCGTAGATGATGAATTGATTGTTATTGGTGAAAGAACAGTACCATTGTTTAGTGTACCGCCCAGTGTTATTGGCCAAGACTTCTTTCCAAGCTCTCCTGTGTTTAGTATTCCGTTTAGATTAGAGTCAAGAAATACAGTACCGTTTATCAGGGAATTTCCTACTAGGGCCGTCTTTTTATTTCCAAAGTTAAATGAGGTGTTATTTCCTGAGCCACTAATGAAGATGTTAGATATGGTACCAGATGTAGTGTGAATAAATCCAGCTTGATCAGCTTCTGTTAGAGTATAATTTCCGGGAAATATGTTTGAAAATACTGCGGTGGGGCTAGATACTATGTTTACTGTAGGAGTGTTGGTACCGTTTGAGAATTTACCAGACAGATTAAAGCTCCATCCAGATACCAAAGATTCACCTCCATCTTGTATTCCGTTTGAATTAGAATCATTAAATGGTCTTGCAGTGATTATACCAAGCTTAAAGTTACCAAAATTAAATGATAAACTGCCTCCAGAAGGAAGGGAAATAGATGATACAGGGTTAGGTGTTAATTGAGCAAAGCCAGCTTGGTTTGTCTCTGTCAAAGTATAAGTTCCAGGATAAAGATTTGAAAATGCTGCCGTAGGACTAGACGAGATGTTTATTGGAGCAATCACAGTTCCATTTACCAAAGTTCCAGTAAGAGTAAAGCTCCAACCAGATACCAGAATTTCACCTACGTTTTGTACTCCGTTTGCGTTTGCGTCATTAAATGGTCTGGCAGTGATTGTACCGAGTTGAACATTACCAAAGTTAGATGACAAGCTGCCTCCGGAGGAGAGTACAATGCCAGCAACAGGATTAGCTGTTGAATGGGCAAATCCAGCTTGGTTTGTTTCAGTTAGCGTATAAGTTCCAGGATAAAGATTTGAAAATATTGCTGATGGACTGGACACAATGTTTTGTGGACTGATGACAGTTCCGTTTACCAATGTTCCAGTAAGAGTAAAGCTCCATCCAGATACCAAGGCTTCACCTGCATCTTGTACTCCGTTTGCGTTTGCGTCATTGAATGGTCTTGCAGTGATTGTACCAAATTGTATGTTACCAAAATTTTTTGTCACCGATATGCCAGATATGCTTATTGGACCAATAATTTTTGGTGAAGTGTGCGCCCATCCAGAAATATCAGCTTCAGTTAGAGTATAATTGCCATTAGATAATTGGTTGAAAGCATATCCTCCACTCGGATTAGCAGAAAGAACATTTCTTGGAGTAATTGTAGTGCCATTTGAAAATGTTCCAGTTAGTGTAATTTGCACGTTTGATATTCCTAATTCACCGCCATCTTTTATGCCGTTGAGATTTGTGTCACTAAAGACTGCTCCATTTATCAGACCGAGACTGGCAGCATATGCACTATGTGCATCGGCAGGAAAATAAGATATGAAGAAAATTAACAGGACAGTAAGAACTGATAATGACATAAATTTTGTAAAATGTAAATTTGTTTTCATATTATTCAATGCAACCAACCCGTATTATCGCGTACGAATCACCCCTATAAAAGGAAATCTCGGCTCATTCCAATTTTGGAAATCATCACTTTAAAAATTTAGTATTTCTAAATCAACGTTTAGAGAATATGTACCAAAAAATAAAATTATCAAATTGGATTTTTTGCCATTCTTCCCAAGATCTTGTAAGTTTTATCATTTAATTCCTTATATTTTGATGACCATGCAATGAGAATTTCCATAGCTTCTGGTTTGACAAATAAGGAAAGAATCAGATCATATACTCTCATCAAAGGCAGATACTTGACTAAATAAAATTTCTTGAATTTTTTAAGAAAATAAATGTACAAGATATACTGTAATCCAAAAATCAGTACCTCAACTAATGCCAACTGGAATGGAACACCCAATAGCGTTGCCAAGTTAGATATGGAGTAATGAGTAGTTCCGACTAAAATTGCTGCAACTAGGAATGGCCAGAACATTGATAGTGCAAATCCACCACCATGAGAAAGCAGATTCAGTAAAAAGATTACTCTTCTTGGTCCACTATATTCTCTGAGGATAGTAGTATTTCTTCCGCGAGAATGATAATACGCAATACCACATCGAATGCGTTGTTCACGGAGTTCATGCAGTGTTTTTGGGGCTGCCGATAGTACAACGGCACGTTGTTCAAACTCGTTCTTATAGCCAACCCTTCCAAGTCTAATGGTAAGTTCTCCGTCTTCACCAAATTGATGTTTTGCCCAGCCTCCCACTTTTATCGGTGCTTCTTTTCTAAAAATAGAAAATGCTCCTGGTTGAACCAATATTGAATCAATTAATTCTTGTCCTCTTCTGTAGAAAACAAAAAGA
>DASSAF010000188.1:0-4716 GCA_035685565.1 Nitrosopumilaceae archaeon
TTAATTCTGCAAAATCACCATTCATGCTAAAGATGCCCTCTGTAACTATGAATTTGCGATCCGCCTTCTGTCGGATCTTTATCTCTAGATCGGCAATGTCATTATGTTTGTAAACGGTTATTCTTGCCCCAGAAAGTCTACACGCGTCGATTATGCTTGCATGATTTAATTCATCACTGAGAATTAGATCTCCTTTTTGTGTAAGTGGTGGTATTGAACCAAGATTAGCCATGTACCCTGTAGGAAATATGAGCGCAGATTCTTGGGATTTGTGATGGGCAAGTTTTTTTTCTAATATGCTAAATGATATATCATTTCCTGCAACAAGTCTCGAGCTTGATTGCAATTGTATATTCAGGATTTTGTAATTGCCTAGTCCAAGATAATCATTTGAACAAAGATTGACAAGTTTTTTTTTCTTAAATATTATGTATGGTCCTTGTACGCGATTATCTTGTAGTTTTCTGTAAAGATTCCCTGTTTTTATTTTCTCAAGGGTTTCATTTACAAAATCAAATTTATGTTTCAAGACCCATTCTTGAGATCATTTGCATATCTTCATGAGATGTGTTTCCACCTATAGTCAAATATCCGCCAGTTATGATTCCGTTTGCACCTCCAAGAAGAACCTTTTCTTGTTCGTCTGCAAGGTGAACTTCTCGACCACCGGCTATCTTTAGTATCGTTTTTGGCATCAAAAATCTAAACACTGCTATTACACGCAATATTTCTGAAAGAGATAATTTTGTTTGAAGCTCAAGCGGAGTTCCTTTTTGTGGAACTAGAATGTTAATTGGACATTCTTCTGGACTTAGGTCTGCTAAATCAAGACCAAGCTCTAGTCTTTGCATTCTGGTTTCGCCCATGCCAATAATTCCACCACAACAAAGCTCAAGACCTACTTTTTTGATTATTTTATTTGTATCCATTCTTTCCTGATATGTGTGTGTAGTACATATTTTTGAAAAGAAACTTTTTGCGGTCTCTAAATTATGATTGTATCTTTTTACATGAAGTTCTTTGAGACATATGGCCATTTCCTCATTAATGAATCCAAGAGAGCAATTAACTTCAATTCCAACTTTAGTGTTTACCTTTTTGATTATTTCACAGATCTGCTCAAAATCCTTTTCAGACGGTCCTCGCCATGCACATACAAGGCAGAAACTTTTAACTCCGTTATCTTTTGCGATTTTTGCATTTTCTATTATGGTCTCTGTTGACAATAATTTGTATGTGTCAATGCCGGTTTTATAGAATCCCGATTGGGAACAAAAAGAACAATCTTCGGGACAGGTACCTTTTTTTGCGTTAATTAAAGTCTCTACATCTATTATATTTCCATTAAATTTCCTTGTAATCTCATTTGCTGCATCTGATAGGAATTGTAATGATTCTTCAGATACGTTGATAAGTGATGTTGCTTCGTCAGCATTAATTTTTTGCCCGGATAGAATTTTTTTCTTGCATTGAATAATGAATGTGTGCTCTGAATTCATAATCACTGTTTTTCTGACTCCATTAATAAGATTATTGTGATTGTAAACCATTAAAATCTAATTGGTTTACGCTTTTTTCATTGTTGTTATAATCTGTATAAGAGATTCATTTGATCACGGTAGGACAAACGTGTCCCTGCCTAGCTTTGTACTTTTGTCCACATTTGTTGCAGATTATAAATTCTAAATTCTGTTGCGTACAGTTATGCATCTCATTGATTTGCAATATTTTTTTACAAATTGGACATGTACGGATCTGTGGCATTGTTAGATCTATCACATAAATAACAACACATCACGTTAAAGTGTTATCTACGGTAATCGATTACTGCGTCATGCTTAATTATTTCCTCATTGCAGGTTTTGTATGGCTTCTAAAAGTCGATCAAGAAAAGCAAAACGACGAGCTAAGCCTGCGCCAACACGCAAACAAATGATAACATTGCGTGCATCAGTGAACAGAGCTAGAAGAGCACATGATATGGCAAGGCGTGAAGGAAACAGACTGAAACAATCTGTTGCAGTACGCAACCGCAGAATAAGAGAGCTCGAAATGAAACTTAGACGAGCGCGAAGGAGATAATTTTCTCAAACATCCTTCGTGACTTTTTTTATTATATCAATTGTGTCATCAAGTAAGAATTCTAGTTCTTTTTCAGATATTGCAAGTGGTGGTACAAGCATCATAATATGACCTAATGTCCGCAAGTAAATTTTATGTTTTTTCGCTTCCACAAAAATTTTTTGATGTATTTTTTTGTCTGGACTAATTGGAGTTTTTTTATTTTTATTGCTTACAAGCTCAATTGCCATAAGCATGCCCTTATGCCGTACGTCTCCTACGATGCTCAAATTAGAAATCTCACTAACTCGTCTTTCAAATTGTTTTGTTTTAATTTTATTTTTTAAAATTAGATTATTTTTATCATATAGTTCAAGATTTGTAAGGGCGGTGGCGCAAGCAAGAGGATTTCCAGTAAAAGTATGACCATGAAAGAAATGTCTCATATCTTCATAACTTCCAAGATAGGAATCGTATATTTTTTGGTTAGTCAAAGTGGCTGCAAGTGGTAAATATCCTCCAGTAAGCATTTTTCCATATGCTACTATGTCTGGAATGCTTTTTTGTGAATAATATTCTATAAATGAACCTAATCTCCCGAAACCTGTTGCAATCTCATCTAAAATAAAAAGTACATCGTATTTTTTACATAATTTGCTTATTTTTCTCTGAAATTCAGGTGGATAAATTATTACACCACCGGCAATCTGTGCACCACTTTCCATTACAAATGCGGCAAGTTCATTATTTTTTACAAATGTTTTTTCTATTTTTTCAAGACAATATTCCTGATATTCTTTATAAGTATATTTTTCTGGCATTCTATATTTTTGAGGTGTCGGTGTTTTAATTACAGGAAATAGTATATTTTTAAATTTTGAAAAGAAAGTTGGAACATAACCAACTGACATTGCACCAATAGTGTCTCCATGATACCCATTGTCTAATGTAACAAATTTTATTTTATTCTTTTTTCCAATGTTTTGCCAATATTGAATTGCCATCTTGATTGCAATTTCCATCGCGGTGGAGCCATCGTCAGAATAAAACACTTTGTTCATTCCAGGAGAAATCTTGACAAGTTTTTCTCCAAGTAATTCTGCTTGATCGTTTGTAAGATTAAACAATGACGAGTGTTGTAGTTTTTTTGTTTGTTTTATCATTGAATTCACTAATTCTTTTTTAGAGTGACCCCACACATTACACCACATGCTTGCTACCCCATCAAGAAGTTTGTTTCCTTTTGAATCCATGAGCCACATTCCATCTCCTTTTGTTATTACATCGAATTTTTTCCACTCATTCATCTGTGTATATGGATGCCACACAAAATCTTTGGAATTCAATCAGTGAAAATTCTAACTTTGGCAATAATAATGGTACGGTGAATTATTAAGGAACGGTGATAATCGTCTTCTGTGAAGGCCTATTTTATAACAGGCACAGACACCGGGGTTGGAAAAACCTCAATCATGGTAGGCCTTGCCGGTTCCATGCGTAAGTTAGGCATGGACGTTGGGATAATGAAACCAATTGCTACGGGATATCCAAAGAGAACGGGTTTTAGATCATCTGATGTTACTAAACTTGTTGAGGCTACTTCCATAAAAGATCCTGAAAATCTAATAAATCCCGTATTTCTTCCACTTCCAACTTCGCCCTATGACGCAACAAAACTTTTAGAATTGTCTGTTGACATGCCGTTAATTTTTGATCAATTTAAAAAATTGTTATCAATACATGAAATATTACTAGTTGAGGGAATTGGTGGAATTATGACTCCTATTACAAAAAATTTCTTTGTAGCTGATATGATAAAGGGCATGGGCATAGAGACAATTATTGTGACAAGAGCAACAATTGGAACACTAAATCATACTGTCATGACCTGTAAAATGTGTAAAGATTATGGAATTAAAATCCGCGGTCTTATCATAAATAATTTCGATGAGAAAGGAACGCCTGCAGAAAAAAATTCATCATCAACACTCTACGAAATTACCAATATTCCAATTTTAGGCACAGTTCCTTTTATTAAGGATTTGAATAATGCTGAAAAGTTAATTGAGTATGTTGAAAAATACGTCAATGTAAAATCTCTCATATCTTAAAAATTTTAAGTTTTGATTGCTTTCTATTTGAGGTAAACCAAATGATATCATTTATGATATTCATAAATGGCTCCTTTTCACTATTATCAATCTTGTATGTTTTTACTATTAATGGCAGATCATTTTCTAGAACAACCCATATGTTTTCTTTATGTGGTTGAATCTGCGTTGATTCCATGACTCTCTTTTTTATTGATGCAGGATCATTTGTTTTTGGAAATATAATTACAAGTGCATTTTCTGGTATTAATGAAAGTGTAGATATATCTGGAATAACTACATCTACATCTACTGAAGAAAAAGTAATTTTTCTTTGACTTGGAATTAATGCTACTGTTAATAAATAATGAACAAGTCCTTCGGCAAAAGAGATTATTTTCTCAGACGTTTTACCCTCTATGTTCTCAAGAATAGGCATGCACTCATTACAGAGTGTGTTTATTGTTTGTGGACTATCACCTTGAGCAATATCTGATATTATTTTATGTTCTTGATAATTTTTAATGGCGTCGTATAATACTTCTTTAATTTTCATTATAGAACT
>DASSAF010000189.1:0-2160 GCA_035685565.1 Nitrosopumilaceae archaeon
TGCAGGATTACTAGTTAATTTTTCAACCTCTTCTGCATTTGCAGAAAAAGATCAAGTTGGTCTAAATGCTGATGTTTCTACAAAAATTAATTTAGGAAAAGCAGAGGTGACAACAAATTCCACAACTCAAGCCAATACCTCTGCAGGAAATTCAGGTGAAAATACAAAAGGTGAATCTAATGAAAATTATCAATCACAAGAAAACGCTCAATCACATACAAATGCACAAGCAGAATATCATGAAAACTACAAATCATCTTATGAAAAAATGTCTGCAGATTCAGAAAATTCGTTTACAGTTGAAACAGATAAGCATCTTTACAAATCTGGTGACGATGTAAAAATTGAGGGTTCGATCTGGGCTGGCTTGATTACGGAGCTTGGTGGAGCAAACCTAGTTTCAATACAGGTATTA
Organism: Nitrosopumilaceae archaeon; assembly: GCA_035685565.1. Lineage (GTDB taxonomy): Archaea > Thermoproteota > Nitrososphaeria > Nitrososphaerales > Nitrosopumilaceae > TA-20. The sequence goes on from DASSAF010000189.1 coordinate 416, forward strand.
GATAATAATGGCACTATAGTTAATGATGGAAAATCTCAGATAAATGGTGACAAACAATTCAACACGGAATTTACTTTACCTGACAATGCAAAAAATGGCGCATATACAATAAGTGCAAAAATTGATGTAAGTGCAGATTTGCTAGGAAGTTTGACACTAAAAACACAAGCAAACCTGCAATCATCTACAAAGTTTGTAGTTGTAAGTCCTAATGCATTTGCAGTAAAAGCAGAAGGAAAAGATTTTGATGTAAAGTTAGCAAGTAATTCTGATGTAAGTAATCTACAATTTGATGAGAAAGCAAAAAAGATTTCTTTTACAGTCTCTGGTGAAACCGGTACAAAAGGAACAACTGACATTACCATTCCAAAGTCATTACTAAGTGGCAACATTAGCGTGATGATAGACGGTCAGACTATGTCACAAACTGATGTCATTGAAACAGCTAATACACAAGATCAAACCACGCTTGAAATCAACTATCATCATAGTACGCACACAATTGAGGTGGTAGGAACAAATGCGGTACCCGAATTTCCAACTTCAGTATTGGTTATGGCTGCAGCGATTAGCTTGCTTGTGATATTTGCTTCAAGGCAACACATTACAAAGTTTTTGTACAAATTTTAACCTGCACAAAAACCTATCTCATAAACATTACGTAGCATAACTACACTTGGTTTATTTGAAAAATTCACATATTGCATTTGTTGCAAAAAGAAATCATTTTACTTATCGTTTCGATTGCTGTTTTTACATCTATCTCAACCATGCCTGCATTTGCTAGTAATGCCCAAGTTTACATAACAAATGGTAATTCCACAAATGGCTGTCCATCGGTCTCTCCATGTTTTCTTCCTTACCAAGTAACAGTATCTGTAGGAGGTACTATTACTTGGGCAAATCTTGACAACAAAACTCATACTGCTACAACAGGAACGTCAAATTATGGACCTGTGGGGACCTTTGATAGCGGCATGATTGAACCAGGTAAATCATTTACACAATTTTTTGGTACAGTAGGGAAATATCGTTATTATGATAAAACACATCCTTTGACTACTGGGATGATTATAGTAGAATCTGGTAAAGCTAATCACGCTGAGCTTGCATGGGTTAATGGCTCGTTAAACATTTCTGATCAATTTGGGAATACTACATCTCCAATTCTGGGTAAATCTATTATAATAACAAAAGATGTTTACAATAGTGGCGGTACTGATGCCACATCAATAATGTTTAGATTGAAAATAACCAACAGTACTAATCTTCTTGTATATGATAATATGATTTATGCAAACATTGGCGCAAAACAAACCGTCCCAGTACATTTCAACTGGATGCCAACAAATTCTGGAAATTATAAACTGTTTTTTGATGCAAACCCCTCAAATACAATAGGTGATACCAACGAAAATAATGATATTACATTTGATAGTTTGATGATTTTTAATGGGACTAAAATTGATGAGAATCTTCCTAAAGTAAATGATAGTGCTTCTGAATCTAATTATAACCCAAGAATTGTACCAGAGTTTGGTCAATTAGCCACAATTATTCTTGCAACCTCGATATTGTCAATAATTGTGCTTTCTTCAAAAAGAATAATCAGCTGATAAATTTTTGCAAGATACTAATAACGAGAAATTGATTACCAATAACTAATGAAATTATACAGTTGGAATTAGTGTGTCTGATGGAATGGTAACAAAAATTATTTTTCTTGATCTGCAAATACGATGATT
>DASSAF010000190.1:0-11232 GCA_035685565.1 Nitrosopumilaceae archaeon
TAGTTATACTTGCAAGAAGTTGTGATGGTTTAAAATCAGTATAATTCATGGTTTTATTATTATCAAAAAAGTGATAAATAAACAATTCTACACTTTTACACAAATTTTGTATTCTAAAGACCAAAATTGTCTAGTATGTAAAACCACAAATGCTGCGCATTCTTTAAATAAACAAAATTAGCTATTTTTACAATCATGAAACGGAAGGGAATCTGGCTTTCACTTATCTTTCTTGCAAGTGTACTAGTTGTTCCTTTAGGTTATTCAAATGCAGAAATGGAAAACGAAAACAATTCTCAAACGGGTGAAAATGAGACTAGTTCGCAAACTGATGAAAATGAGACTAGTTCGCAAACTGATGAAAATGAGACCACAATAGTAAACGCTTCTTCATCCGCACAGGAAAACATTGGTCAACAAGTATCTGACTTTGTTCATGATGCAACAGATCAATTTAAGCAACAAAAAAACGAGACCCGTAACATAATCAAAGAGTGTAGAGAGAAAATCAAGGATGCTACTAATGACACGAAAAGTCAAGTAGTAGATGAATGTCACAAAAAGCTCCAGTCCATCAAAGAAAAATATAAAGACGAACGCCAACAATTTCAAGAATTATTCAAAAAGTTTAGGCAAAACATCATCACCTTAAGACATGAAACAAATGGCACATCATCAGATCATGACAAAGATGATGCAATTAAAAAAATTAATGAAGATGTGGATAAAAATGGATTAAGAGGACTTGAAAACGCATTAAAACATATGAAGGGAATGGGCATACAACATGGAAAAATTGGCATTGTACGCGCAATGGAGATGGTAAATAAAACCAGAGGACTTGAAGGCATGTCCTCTAACGCTTCGCTTTCACAAAATGCACATGCGTTTACTTCTGTACATGGTGATCATAAAGGTAATGACAAAGGCACACCAGATGAAGGAAACGGAAAAAAATAGACAATTTTTTGTTTCATATACAGAATTCAAGTTTGTCATTTAATAATACACACTAGGACTATTGTTAAAGAATTTCTAACACTAGTTATGAGTTGTTACCCTCTAAGGATGAAAAAGCAAATGACTGAAACCCAAGAGATGCCAGATTCTGAAAATTTATTCACTGAATAAGGCATCCTACAACACGTCTCACATGGTACTGTATGTATAATTTAGATACATACTATCATAAATAGGAAAACATCATATTCGTTTTGTATGGCTATAAGCGTACCAATAGGAACAGAACAATACATAATGCTAAAAGAGATTTCCGACAAGCTTGGTTTGAGTCTGAAAAACACAATTGGTCACTTGGTATCTCTCCATTACAGAGAAATGATAAAGGATTCAGTTGAAGAACTAAAAGAAGAAGAGCATTCTCCAAAAATCCACGATATAGAAATGACAGCTCCCTCATTAATTTATCAACAAAGCTCAGCTACAGCCCAAGTTCAACAACAAAGAAATATTCTTGCTAGCCCACCAATCAGAAAGGAACAACCAAGCCCAGTGAAACACACCATTCCACCATCACAACCTGTTTCGTCAAGTTCATCACCACGAGCAAACTATGCAGACGTATTGGTTGAAAATCATCAAACCATTCCAAAACCAGAGGCATTTACAGTACCATTATACAATCGTAGTTCACAAGGATGTCCTTCTTGCGGTGCATCAAAAAATTCTGATGCCAAGTTTTGTCATAACTGTGGTAAGTCGTTTTAAATCTGACTAGAATCATTTTTTATTTTAAATGAATTTGTTTGTTATATTATTATCTCAAATTTACCGAAAATGAAATATACCCGATAATCAATTTCTTGCTGTGAGGTTTTTACTTGTTCCTGTTTTGATATTCCTAATAGGTTCTGGCATAACTGTTGGCCTTGCCCATGCCCAACCTTCTTCTTTTTTGGTAAAGGATCCTTCAGGTCAACAAACTTTCAATGTTAATTATAGCATAGATGGTGGGACCGTAAGCAACATGCTTGTCAACACTAATGATGAATCTTTACTTGTCGATGTAGTTACTACCGGAAATGGCACTCTTACAATAACACTCCCCAGAACATTGATAGACGCTACGGCAAATGGTGAAGATGATCAATTCTTTGTCTTAATTGATGGGCAAAATGTTGAATTTCAGGAATTAAAATCAAACACTGACAGGACACTGACAATTCCCTTTTCAGATGGTTCTCAGGAGATAGAGATAATGGGAACGCAGGTAGTTCCAGAGTTTGGTCCAGTTGCAGCACTAGTATTTGTGATTGCCATAATATCCATAGTTATAATTCCAAAGACTAGGTCAAAGGTAACCTGTTAGTTCCCACATAATTGCAGAATCTAACCCTATGAAACTAGACCTGTCACAATAATGAATGTAATTGAATTTTCATTTAATAAAAAAGTTGGGTGGGAGCTACTGATCTCCAATCAAAAATATTACGTCTGCAGTAGTTGTGACATCCTGATCTGATGAAAAGATTTGCGTATCTTTTGCAGCTGAAACACCAGCAGCATAATACATTGGTCTTGGAGGAACATAGTCTGAAAGATTTACCGTTTTCACTCCAACTATTTTCTTACCTAATGGATCAAGTGCCTTCTCTGCCTTTGATTTGGCATCTAAAACAGCTTTGCTTATCAGATCGTTTTGCGCGCCTTGTTGCAGTGCAGGCGATAAGGAAAACGATACGCTGTCTACTCTATTTGTTCCTGCTCCAACTGCTGAATCTATAATCTTTCCAGTCAAAGATAGTTTGTTTGTCTTCACAAATAAAATGTTTGAAGCTTTGTATCCAGTAAGTGTTGTTTTCTGTATTCCAGTGTATGGATCTGGTACTGTGTAGTTATAGACAGGATAGATGCTAAAACTCGCTGTGCTTATCTCATCTTTCGTTATTCCAAGGCCTATGACTGCAGTAACAACCGAGTCCATTGCTTGAGCATTTTCAGAGATTGCATCTTGTGCTGTTTTTGCTTCAGTATCAACGCCAAATTGTAATGTTACAATGTCTGGAGATATCGAAGTTGCTGCAGTTCCAGTGACAGTGATTGTTTTTTCACTTGTAGTAAAAGAAACTGGCACCTGTTGCCCATATGCCTGATCTTGTGATGTCTGCATGCTAGCTACAATTACTGTTGAAACAATTGCAATAACAGCAAGTGTTGCAAGCATGGCTTTTGTTCTGTTTGTTGTCATTGTTGGTATAATAGAATACAGAGCATATAGGCTTTGATTAAATTTGAATTTAATCTAATTTTTTGCTAAAAAACTATAAAATAATTTCAAATATGATGTAATTTCTATTTTTGTCAGGAATCATTGAAATTTGTAATTTAAAATTAATTTAATTTTTTGACTTTTCTTCTTTTATTGTATAATCTAATTCCAAAAAACACCGCACAAAATATTGCTGCACCACCAAGTATTGCAATTAAAACCATCATTGGGTCACTAGACAAAACAGATGGTTCCGGAGCAGGAGCTGCTGCAACAGATGGCGCCATTGGTGCTGCAGCATGTAACGAACCTTCAGTTGGAGCCGTGTTTTTTGCAGCCATCTGAGGAACCTCGGATTCAATCGCTGGAGATTGACTCTGTTCTGCAAAATAAATCCCAGATGTACCCACAACAAAAGCTGCAAAGCTTGCCAGATATTGCCTAAGCTTTAACAGTACCGTTTCTTTTTTTGGCTGCGACACACTGTTACCTGATGAATTTTCTGGAGGAATTATTACAAGTGCGGTCTTTACAGGGCCATAGTATTTCATTTGTTTATTTTTTGAGCTTAATTCTATTTTTTCTACCTTTACCAATCCAACACTTAGTAGTCTGTTTATGTGCCAATTAATTAATGGAAGCGAGATGTTTAATGCCTTTGCCAAATCATTTGGGCTTACAATTCCTTGCGAAACCTTTCCAAATATGGCTCTGCCCGTATCATTTGCCAATTCTTCGCCAATGATTTTAATTCGATCATCTTCGGTGCTTATAATTTCAAGATACTCTTCAGCTTTAATGGCAAGATCGCCTATTTCTTGATCCTTAATAGAATCATTATCAATATCACGCATGATTAGTATGTGTCCATTCCATTTAAAAGGGCTTTTCATGAATACTCAGTACAAAGTTTCAAAGACAAAATGTGGCTGAATATTTGTAAATTCCTTAGCAACCAACCAAATAATGTTTTTAAAGATTTGGTAGCATTGATACGCCTTTTTTATTTATGCTAATGTGTTTGGTATGATAAGCTCAAAACCAAAAATGGTGAGCCACCAAACATACCAAATTACCCACAGCAGGGGCGACAAGCAATTCACCCCCTGTTGATTAATTTTCTAATCATTCTCATGTAGCCATTTATTGCAAAAATCTTGGAATCTTTTTTACAATATGTGACAGAGATATTCTTCCTGGTCCCAAGACTATTATTGTTAATAAGATTATAAATGACAATAACTCTAGCTCAACTCCACCCATCCCTGAGAACGCTCGTGCTTTTTTTACGTAAACAATTGCTCCAAGCATATTAATTGCAATAAGACTTGCTGATATTCTTGTTAGTACTCCTACAACAAGAAGAGCGCCTCCTATCAATTCCAACAATCCTACAAGTATTCCCATTTCAGCAGGAAGGCCAATACTTGCAAGAAATCCTCCAAATCCACTACCAAATTTCATTTGACTGTGAACAATGAAAAAAACACCCACGACAACTCTTAATCCAAAATGACTAAGATCGTGAAACCTATGTGTTCTAAGAGTGGCTTCAACCATTACTTGTGCACTTTAACTCAATAACAAATGAACGTTTTCATATACAATTTTGTTAGTTCTTTGCAATTTATCTTATAGTGACTAAATATAATAAAACTTGGTCACATGAAATTTTGTCAACAAGCAAACTTGCCATTAGTAAAGGTAATTCAATACACACACTTGTTAAGATGTATCTTTGAATAGCAAGTATGATAAGTGGAATCGTACAAATGTATTTACGAAGGAAAATACAAGTGATAATCAATGGATGACATTATAATTAATTCATCACAGGAAGGACGTGTATCCCCAGATGATCTAGATGTAAGACCAAATGATTCCAAAGTCCTTGATGCGTTAAGTGAGAACAATTCAAACTATACATTTAGAGGAATAATGAGAAAATTAGGCATGCACCAGGAAAGCTTGTCGCGTTCATTACAACGATTACATGAATTAGATCTAATAGAAAAATCCCAATTAGGTTACAAGCTAAGTGAAAAAGGAGCTTTTCTTGCAAAAGAGGATCCTAAACTAAAAATTCCATACACTCCACTTCTTCAAACATACGTCCCATCAAATGTTCATGCAAGTGACATAATCAGCAGCATGGCAGGTCGATGGTTCAAAAATCTACGATGGATTGGCATGGTAGAAAGTCAAACTGATCATGTATTGCAATGGTTAAGCGAGTTTGGTTCATTTGATCTAAATCTTCGAATTGCACCAAATTACATAATCATAGAATCAAGCGCAACAAGTGAAAAAGACAAGGCAGATGCCATGATAAGTGCATATAGAATCATCCAGGAAGTATCCAAACTATATGGTAGTCAATACGGTAGCTTTTCAACAAATCCAAATAACAAATCAAACTAAACTGTGACTAAATTTTTTAATGCATGGTCAACTAATAGTTAGGGTTCCATTATAACATCATGACAACAATAGTTGGAATAAAAACAAAAGAAGGAGTTGTTCTTGGTTCTGATAAAAGAGCAAGTAAGGGCTTTTTCATTGGATCAAAAATAACACAGAAAATTGCAAAAATTGATGACACTTTGGCAATAGCAATAGCAGGACAGCTATCAGATGCAGAATATCTGATCAAAGTTGCAAAGGCAGAAAGAAAATTGATGGAGCTACGGCGAGGATTTCCGTTGGATGTAAAAGAATCAACTAGACTGATTGCAAATTTAGCATACTCTGGGCTTAGAAACTACCAACCATACTATGTAGAATTGTTGGTTGCAGGAGTTGATCAAGATGGTGGACATGTCTTTGTTGCTGACATGAGTGGTGCAATAACTAACGAAGATTTTGCTGCATCAGGTTCTGGCTCACCAATAGCATACGGGGTTCTTGAAAGTGTATACACCAAGGACATCACAAACGAAAAAGCAAAGGAGATAGTAAGCAAGGCAGTGGCTGCCGCAATGGAACGCGATCCTGGCTCTGGCAATGGAATTGATGTATTAGCAATTCCAAACTTGTTGGTAAAGGAGGTAACTAGATAAATGTCAGAAGATGCATCTGCAGGATTTGGAAGATTTGCAAACTTTTACGGCCCGCAGGGCAGATTAATTCTAGTTGACAGTGCATTAGAGGCAGTAAACAGGGGTTCAACTACAATTGGAATCAAAACGCCCGAATTTGCCCTAATATCAAGTCATATCAAACCAACGCGTACATTGATAGACCCATCAGAGAAGATATTTTCCATCGACTCACATGTTGGTGCCACAGGCTCTGGATACATTGGTGATATCTTGCAGTTAATTGATGAGCTGCGAGTAGAGGCCCAAAGACACAGACTAACCTTTGAGAATTCCATTGATGTAAGCTCTCTAGCAAAACATCTTGGGACATTCTTACATCGATATACTATCTATGCAGTAAGGCCACAAGCTGCGTCAGTGATAATAGCAGGTGTTGACCAAAAGGGAGTTCAGTTATACCAAGTAGATCCTAGTGGAACATTCTTTGGAGGATCAGGATTTGCAATAGGCCAGTCCTCAGATGTAGCATTAACTGAGATTCAAAGAGAATACAGTGCAGACATGAGTATAGAACAAGCACTCAAGCTAAGCAACAATGCCATAGAAAAGGCGCTTGGTGAAAGACCAGTTGTGGAGATTGGAATTGTTACCATAAAAGAAAAAGAATTTAGAAAAATTCCACAGTAATTTTTTATTTTTTACTGACAAGGTTTTCTTTCATTTCTTTGAAAATTCTTACTGCCTCAAGATGAGAGCAGTTTGCCTTTATGCCCTTTCCGTGGTGGAATTTGTAGAAATTTTTGAATCCTTGGCAGTCACAAGAATCTGATGTTACAAAATATGATTTTGAGGTATCACTTGAAGATCTTACCTGATAGAGATCATCTTCTATTTTCACTACGCCGTTTTTAGCAAGCTCTCTTGCTTTGCGAATAGTACCTGCACTCATGCATTAGTGAATATGTTTATTCTTTTTAAAACCTATTCTTTGATTCAAAATTCTTTATTGTAGTGGTTGTTGTATTTTGTCTTCGCGCTTGGCAAGATATGATTCAGCATTTGCAGATATTTTCCTTAGTGTGTTTTTAGTAGATTCCAAATCACTTTCTGGAATATTTTTAAAAAAAATCTTTCGCATACGGAGGATGATTTCTATTATTGGATCAACAAATGACTCAGATTTTGCTGTTAAAAACACATTGTTATTTCTTCTGTCTTTTGGATCAGTTCTGCGCTCAACTAGCCCCTTTTTTTCCATGCCGTCAATTATTGGAACAAGTGTTGTACTATCAACAAAAATTCTTTCGGCTAGATCTTTTTGTGAAAGTCCGTTTTGAATAGACAGTGAAAGTATTACCTTCCATTGACCACCTGAAAGTCCGTACTGTCCGCGCAATTCAACATCTAATGCGCGCTCAAGGGATTTTGTGGCACTCTTAATAATCAAGCCTAGGCTGTTTTCAAAGTCTATTTTTTTCATAATTGGCATACCATTGAACCTGACACAAATGATTGGTGTACCAATAGTTATATACCTTTAAGCTAATTATCTTTCGGGATGTCAGATGGGAAAGCCGTTATCCAAACTCTGGTAGTTACATTAGGCATCGCATTACTATTCACAACCTTTGCTGGTACACAATCTGCTCAAGGCCAGCTTCAATCAGGCAATCAAACACAGTTTCAATCTCAATCCATTACTGGAGATGCTATAAAAAATAACCCAATGGCACAAAAAATTTTGCTTGAAATAGAATATTCTAAAAAACAAATCGCACAATTACAAAAAAATCAAAAAGAGGCAGAGATAAATAAAAAATTAATCGACCAACAGAGACTGATTGTTGCACTGTTAGAGAAACAGGCACTGCAAATAATGGAGATTAATAATTTGCCACATACCCCAACAGTTGCTTTTAGGACTTTTGTTTCTACAGTAAACAATACCAAAATTCAAAATGTTTTCTGGGGCGAGTTTAATTTTACATCACAAAGAATTGACGCTGGGCATGTAGCAATGAAAAAAATTCTTGATAATGGTGGAACATGGCAAGAGGCGATCATAGCATTTACCAAATATGCCGCAATAAAACATTCAGAATTGATTCAAGTAAACGCAAAATTGAACATACAGAATGGACTTGCCACATCCGGCATTCAAAAAAACTTTAATGAAAAAGGAATGTTGCCTGATAATTACATCAAAGTTCCATCATCTGTTTACTCTCATGCCTAAAACACTAAGATATGTTGGAATTTATTTTACTTTAATTTTATTTGTATTTTCTTTTTTAATGATTTCACAGCCAGCATATGCTGAAAAAGAACTAGTCCTCAAAAAGACAGTAAATGTAAAAAACCAGGCATTACTTGAGACGCTCTCAAATATACAAAATTATCCACAGATTTTTCCACAATACATCAAGTCAGTTGAATTAACTGGAACAAATACTGCAAAATTTAATGTTGGTTCAAACGGAATTTTTTTTGATGTTCAGACACGATACACGCAAGATCCTGATGGAAGATATGTGGTAGAGGTTACCTCAGGAGATCTAAAAGGAAGTAAAATCATTACCACACTACAAAAAACATGGGGTTTTGACGGTACACCAGATGGTGGAACAATAGTGAATATGAAGATGATGTTACAAACTTCTGGTATGTTGTCTCTTATTGCCCCGTCCATACCAGACAAAGCAATATTGTCAAATTTAGATTCTGGTCTTGACAAGTTTGCGTCATATGCAAAAAGCAAATCTGAAACACAGTACGTATTAAAAGATAAATCGCAGATTAAAAATGATGCAATACTCTGGTCAAAAGGTTCCATTAATGATGCAACATTTGCATTAGAAATTCAGAGCATAACTAAATACAGAATGGTAAAAATGTCACAATCTCAACAAGACTTTTCCATACAGATACCCTCATGGTTTAAAACAAATGCAGTCTGGTGGGCAGATGGAAAAATTTCAGATGAAGATTTTGATTCTAGCATGCAATATTTGATAGATGATAAAATAATGAAAATCTAAGTTCCACTAGATAGTTTTTAAATTAATAATTAAAACCTATTTTGGAGGGTACTATTTTTTTAATCTAGCACTTTGTGCCTTGTTTTAGCGCTTCTCTGCATTTAATAGCTAGGGAGTGTTGTGCATCATTTAATCTCTGTAGTTGTTTATCATACTGACCAGGCTTACAGAGGTGATCGCCACAGATCTTCTGACCTCCTAGAGATCTTGCAGTTGAATGGCTATCATCAAAGTTGTCTCTCTGTATTAACGCAGTTGCGGCAGGCACGGTAATTGACAATGCCAGTATTGATGAAATGGCTATTGCAAGCAATCCCATATGTTGAAGTTTTACCATTAATGAAATTACTAAATCACATACATATTAAGATTAGTATGCATTGATACTAATCGTAGTGGATCTGACTTTGGAGTTTCGCCACAGAATTGAAGATAACATACACGAAATAATCATGACCATTCCAACCCTCAAACAGGAATACCCAAAATTAAAAAATGATTGGAAATTTGAACATGATTTTGATTTTATCTATGGCATCATAATAGGCCAAATTCTAGGCAGCTCCCTTAGTGCGTTTAAAATCATTCATAATCGAGAGGCTTCCTCTGAGGAGATTTTAATGATAGGCGAGATTGTCGAATCATATTTCCCGCTAATAAGGGATGAAATCATGAACCATAATACCTAGGCAAGTAACTTTGAACATATTATCGTCGTAGTCGAAGAGATCTCTGGAATTTTCCTGATCCTAAGTGCGATCATTTCTCTCAAAGATTCCACTGATGGTACATCAATCTTTGCTAGAATATCATAATTGCCAAATACACCTTGTACTTCGGTTACACCTGGAATCGATTTTAGCTGTCCTATGATCGAACTTTCAGAGCCAAGAGTACAATTTATCATGACATAGGCAGATTCCATCTTGTGTACAGCAACTCGCTCAATTGTCCTTTGCATACTGGAATAATGGTAAAAATGGTATATTTGATCCGCTAAACAAACTAGCTTAATACTTTGAATTGTAGCTAAATCAAATTGAAATTTCTTTTGTCATGTCAAATGTAACATGATACATATTACATCCTTACACACAATCTGTGAAGAAAATTTTACTAGATTAATAATATGAATATACAAATTTTGGATCGGCTTTAGTGTGTTGTATGTAATGAATTGTGCAAACTAGCGCTTATCTAATCTGTGAAATCTTTCTAATTGAGAATGAGACATTGTACTTGCCAGTGTGGTTGCAAAAATGAATCTGAGGAAATATCAGACCAATCGCTTGCTTTGTTAATTGCGTTAAGTGAAAGGAAAATTCCATATGATAAAACAATATGTAATCGTTGTAGATATGATAGACACAAAAAACGCAGAATGAAAACAAAGTCTATCGCTGTTAGTGCATAGATTTTTTATTTTATCTAGACAAATCCAACTGGTAAAGTTACTTTTTACATTTTAGTCATATCAGGATGCTCATAATAACATAAACTTGAATAACCAAGTATTTTTTACAAATGTGTTGGATGATATTTTAACAGTAATAGGACAAATTGGATCTATTGGAACCGCAATTGGAACTATAGCGCTTGTATTTCTTTTCTGGAAAACCATTAAACAATTAGAAGAAACTGTAAAACTAAGTAAAATTCAGTCAAATTATAGATTCAGACCTTGGGTGGGACCCTTCAACAATATCCAATTCATGTCAACAACTAACGCACGTGACCAATTCTCAATCATTATAAAAAATTATGGTGAGATACCAGCTTCAAATGTAATTGCAAAGTTTACCATGAAAACAGAGCCCATTACAAAAGAGATATTAGAAAAACCAGAGTTGTTCAGCGATTTTAGTCTTGGACCATTACTTCCCAACATGGAAAAGCGATATTGGTTTTTTATCGATTCTGATTT
>DASSAF010000191.1:0-1904 GCA_035685565.1 Nitrosopumilaceae archaeon
CATTACTTGGTTTTGCACTACTTGGCAATTATCAGCTAGGAGTCCAATTTCTTTCATTACTTGGAATACTTCCTGGAATAATATACCAATACATTTTGCCTCATGACGCAAGCGGAAATACTAATATAAAATTAAAGAAGGCCGCAATACTCTTCTCAGTATTACTAGCATTTCTAGGCATAGTTTTGGCACCAATATTTTTGCCATTACTATTTCCAAAGTTTATAGAAGCAACACAGGTAATTCAGATACTCAGTATTTCAATAATAGCTACCACTATCAACCTGACTTACATATCAAAATTTCTTGGTGGTGAGAAAAGCAGGATTGTTCTGATAGGTTCTGCGATTTACCTTTCCATCCAGATCTCATCGATTATAATTTTAGGCAAAATCATGGGTGTAAATGGTGCAGCAATTGCTGTAGTCATAGCCACATTTTCTGAAACTGCATATCTAGTGAGTGTGGACAGGTTCATTAGCAAAAAAGCGGGAATACCAATTAAAGAACCAAGTGAAAATCCCGTGATTTTACTTGAGGAAAAAAAAGTCGATAATACAGATAGATTTCATTTCAAGTATTCAATTCCACTTTTAATATCAGTAGGGGTAATTAGTTTACTTCTTCGATTATACTATTTCCCGTATAATGTTCCTTTGACATTAGATGCGCTTAACGGATATTTTTTCTCTGCAACTGACATTAGTATAATTGGCCACCTTACATCTAGTACAACAGGACCACATGATGGTTGGCCTATATTCTTGTCATTCTTTTTTACTATTTTTAGATTTGACAATTTTCTTGATTATATGACACTACAGAGAGGCGTTACAGTTGGCTTATCTGTGCTAACAATAATACCAGTCTATTTCTTATGTCGAAGATTTATTGGTAATTCTTATGCGATAATTGGTGCATCAATATTTGCATTTGATCCACGTATTATTCAGAATTCGCTTCTTGGGATAACTGAACCACTTTACATTCTTCTTCTTTCATCTGCATTTGCATTGTATTTTGCTTCTAAGAGGAAATTAATCTACATATCATTTGTGTTAGTTGGATTATCTTCCATTATCAAAGCAGAAGGACTTTTTGTATTCGTACCTCTGATTGTCATGTTTTACATCCGTAATAGAAAAGAAAATAAAATTGTTTTAAAGGCAATACTAGCTGTAGCTATTTTCATTTTGTTACTTTTGCCTATTGCCTTGTTTAGGATTAGTACTCAGGGGAACGATGCGTTGACTGGTAGAATTTTAGAAGGAACCAATCTGGTTTTAACTACATCACATGACACAGGAACGTTTGCATTTCTAAAAATTGCGGCAGAAAACGTGATAAAGCTTGGCGGATGGTCCCTTGTGCCTATTTTCATGATCCTTCTTCCAATTGGTTTTTACTTTTTTATTAAAAAAAGAGATATCGACAAGCTAACCATTCTTGTAATCATTATTTTGATGCTATTGCCAGTCATCTATGCACTTGCATTTAATCCAGATACTCGTTACATGTATCCTTTATTCCCCCTTTTTTCTGTAGTAGCAGCCTTTACAATAAAAAAAGCCCTTGGAAAAACCAAGAGCCAAAGTCTGTTTCTCATTTTAATTGTTGGTACCATCTTAGTTGCTTCTGCTGCTTTTCTAGAGATTAAAAAATTCGATTATGAGCATCAAAGAGAAGCATTCGGAATAGCATACAAGGTAATTGGAATTGCAGGTGGTGTTAATACCTACTATCCAGAGGATAGCTACATCACACCTGCTGAGCTTCCTGAAAAATGGCCTGCTCTCAAGTCATCTATTGAATTCAAAACAGTAGTGATCCCAACTGATGGATTTAATTCCCTTACTGAGTACATCAAATCTTCAGAGAAAAACGGTTTGACAGATTTAGTCGGT
>DASSAF010000192.1:0-5450 GCA_035685565.1 Nitrosopumilaceae archaeon
AAAGAAGCTTTGTTGTTTCTGCGTATAATTATGATGTACCGCTCTACATTTCAACATTAAAAGACTCTTCACTTGCACTTGATCTGGCTCCTCTTAGGCTTGCCAATAAACCATTTGCGTTAGATTTTGTAAGAGAGATAATTGAACATGCCGCAATTTTGTACAATTCGAAAAAGGCAGGAATTGTAGAGATAGGCGGCGGCGTACCCAAAAATACTGCACAGCAGACAGGCCCACTATTAGATCAGATCTTGGGTCTAGGTCATGGAGGACAAAATTATATCATTCAGATTACCGACGCTAGACCAGATACTGGAGGTTTATCAGGTGCAACACTTCAAGAAGGCAAGAGTTGGGGAAAAGTAAAAGATTCTCATGAAGATGTCATTGTAGTTTATGCAGATGCCACCATAGCGTTTCCAGTTCTGTGTTTGTATGCACTAAGTAAAGAAAAATCACGAAAACCAAAACGGTTGTACAAGAAGTTAGGACAATATTATGAGGAACTTTCTAAAAGTTATTTTAACAAAAAGAAATCAGATAAACCATAAGCAGTGTTAATTGTTATTAAAGAAAGATTATTTTAGAGAAGCAAGACTGCAGCTGCAAAGACTGTAGTCCATCTTCCTCTAGAATCTCCAATTGCACTCTGAGTGATGTTTCTAGTCTTGTATATTTGGCCAGATACTTTCCATTGTTGTCTTTTCTCATCCCAATTCTTGTCTACATCAAATGTTATTCCTAGAGAGGAGGCTAACATCTGTGCTGCAATATCTTCAGCATAATCGCCAGCTTCTTTTCCTGTTTCTCCAAAAGAGTGATATTCAGACAGATATCCCCACTTTTTCTTGTCACTTGGTTCTGCCAATCCAACTGAAGCTGCCATCAATCTATGTGGTTCATTTGATTGTTCTCGTGCATAGATTACAAATTGAACACTACCTGGACGTATCAGCTTCAATCCCTCTGCGCGTGAAATTATTTTTGCGCCGGGTGGAAATATACTTGAAATTAACACCAAATTTGTGTTTGGAATGCCAGCGTCCCGTAATGCATATTCAAAACTTGTAAGCTGGTCTTGGTGTACTCCTTTACCGCTTGTGAGGAACATTTTTTTTGCAACTAAATCTAGCATAGCATCAGTCAGATTATAGATATATAAAATCTATCTAAATCAAAAATGAAATTTTAAGAAATTTATACTATATATAAAATTGGGAATGATGAAAGATCACAGATCAGTAGAGATATTTTAATAATAATGGTGAGATGGGCGTTGCATCTTACCAAGCTTATCAAAGTGATCATGGGACTTGTTTCCTTTTGCATGAGAATGAGTAGTACCATCACCATGAGTATGAGTGTACATGGCAGGTTTTTTCATAACAACCTCATCTACACGAATTAATAGTGACGCTACTTCAACGGCGGTTTTAATTATTTGTTCTTTTACCACAAGAGGTTCTATAACATCTTTTGAGTACATTTCTCCAACTTTTCTCTCAATTGCATCTATTCCATACCATGAGTGAACACTTCCATTGTTGTGTTCAGAGTTTTTGTTTCTCAATTGAACAATTGTGTCAACTAGATTCATTCCAGAATTTCTAGCTAAGGTTAATGGAATTTCTTCTAGAGCTTCAGCAAAATTTTGAATTACAGTTTGTTCTCTTCCTTCAATAGAAAATGATCTTTTTCTAAGCTCATTTGCAATAATTATTTCAGTGGAACCTCCACCAGCTACTATTGATGGACTGATAAAGAAGTCTTTTAGAACCGTAATAGCATCAAGTACTGAACGATGATACTCATCAAGCATTCTTTTAGAAGTTGCTCTCAATAAGATAGTGACTGATTTGGGGTTTTTACATCCCTCTACAAATACCATTTTGTCATCGCCTACGAATTTTTCATAAACTTTGCCTGCAAACCCCAGATGTTTTTCAGTTATGTTATCAAGATCATTTGTTATTAGACCACCACTTGCTTTTGATAGCCAATGGAGATCATTTTCTTTTACTCGACGAAGTGACATTATGCCTGCCCTAGACAAATAGTGTTGAGCCAATAGACTGATCCCTTTTTGTGAAATTACAACATTTGTACCAGAATTTATTATCTTTTGAGTTTTTTCCTTGACATCATAATTTTCTTTTGAAAGATACGTTTGCATTTCTTGTGGAGTGTTGATTGTTATTTCTGCATCAGTTTTGGTTCTCTCATTATCAAGTTCTTCGTTAATCAAAAGAATCTTAGCTTTCTCAATTAATCTTGGCATGGCAGAATTATCTATTGTTTTGTCAATAACTACTCCTCTGATTAGTTCAATATCTGATGTATTGCCAGGTTTTTCTTCTATCTTTATATCATCTAGTTCAACTTTTTTATTTGTAAAATCTGCTATTGTACAAAATGCCTCAGTCACTAATTCCGCTACAGATTTTTTTTCACATAGTATAGAAATAGCCTTTGATCGTAAACATGTTTCAGCTAATCTAATCATCACTTCTTTATTTTTATAATTTGATGATTTCGCAATTGATCTTACAATATCAAGTGACTGTTCTGCTGCTTTTTTGTATCCTGCTTCAATTGTAGAAGGAGGCATGCCCAAATCCAATAGTTTTTCTGCTTTTTCAAGAAGAGACCCAGCTAAAACAACTACAGATATTGTTCCATCTCCTACTTCATTATCAACCGAATTTGATGCGTCTATCATCGCCTTGGCTGCAGGGTGCTCAACATCAATTTTGCGCAATATTGTAGAACCACTTTTAGTAAGAGTAACTTCGCCCAAAAGATCAATGTACATTTTTTCAAATCCTCTTGGTCCAAATGAACTTTTGATGAGATCTGCAATCAATTTGCCTGCAAGTAGATTGTATCGTCTAACCTCATCGCCTACAGAATATTGTGTATCGTCTCCAAGCAAATCTCCTGTATAACTCATGCAAGTACACTGGATTTAGTAATTATAAAACTTCTGATCAACAGATCTAAAAATTTCAGAAGCAGAAAAAAATTATGCAATGTCTATTGCCGAATTTGAAATTGTGGGTTCTATTTTATAATTTTTTTTGGTAACACTTCTAAGAATACCAGATATGGATTCGGTTAGAGATATGATTTCGGAAACAGAGTCAGCAAGCATTCTCACAATAATACCAGAATCATAAGGTAAAGACGAACAGCTAGCTAATAATGAATCATTCTTGGTTGCTAAATTGATCTTATCTACAATGTTTTCTATTTGAATGGAATTTCCAATTATGTAAACGGTAGAAAAGATAGTCTTTCCTCCAAATACAGACTCAAGATTTGATTTATCTTTCTGATTCAAACTCATGACGTCTGCAAATAGCAGCCTACCATTTCTACGAGCTGATGTACGAAGAAAGCATAGATCAAAATCAAACTTTTCACCAGACGCAATCCTACCTGCTGATATAATTTCAGAGTAGATCAAAATTGCATTATCTGCAACCTCAAGATTTACTTCCTGATAAAATCTAGATGATTTGAAAGGGATGATCTGGTGTGGAATAAATTCCAGATAGCTCCCTTCCTGATTATGTATGTTAATGTATTGAGAAGCATAACCACTATCCATCTTGTAAATTTTGGTTGCTGATTGAGTGGTAATTCTTGCTGCAGAATTTGTACCAATGACAATATCAATTTTCTGTTCATCTCCCTGCAAAATACCTCCAGAAGATGACATCATGTAGATGTGAGCAAAATTTGGATAGTCTGTATCAGGGTACATCGCTTTTTGAATCAAAAATGGTGCTTTTGACAGTAGTGATTTAATGTATGTTTTAGAATCTTCATTTACTTGAAGCTCTATCTCTATGGTACCATTCTGGCCTGGCATCTTTAATTTCTTGTTTACATAATTCTTGAAAATATCTGGAATTTGCGAATTCATCTGATTCGATCCTTTTTGACAATTGGTTTTTTGTCAAACAGTATTGATTTTATTATGTTTTCGGCGACAAGATCTATGCCCTCACCTGTTTGACAGTTAACAAACACGTAAGATTTCTCTGTTCGTATTTTTTTTGCATCCCTTTCCATTACAGCAAGATCTGCTCCTACATGTGCTGCAAGATCAATTTTGTTGATCACAAGTAAATCGCTACTTTCTATTCCCAATCCCCCTTTTCTTGGATACTTGTCTCCACCAGCCACATCTATTATGTAAATGAAATAATCTGCAAGCGCAGGACTAAAAGTAGTCATGACATTGTCGCCTCCACTTTCAATAATAATAAAATCAAGAGTGGGATCTTTTTTTTCAATTTCTTCAATTACTGCCAAATTTATTGTAGGATCTTCACGTATAGCAGTATGTGGGCAACCACCTGTAGCTATTCCTATAATCATGTTTTCAGGCATAACTTTCAACTCTGTAGATAGCGTTCGCTGCATTCTTTCTGCATCTTCCTTTGATATTACATCATTTGATATTATGCAACATCTATAACCTCTTTTTATTAGAATGGGTACTACTCTCTCAATTAGACGTGTTTTTCCAGATCCTACAGGACCGCCAATTCCAACTTTTGGTATTTTTTTATTTTTTAACATCTAAATTTGCCTCTAAATTATGTAATGAACATTTTAGAATCATCATGTTCATGAATCATTTGAAAAATATCTGTCATAGGCGTTAGTTGCCAAAGACTGTTTAACGATTCTTTCTTAATGTTCTCTGAAATATAATTAATTTTGTCAGCAAGCGTTGTTAGAATTATCTGACCGCTTATGTGTTCTATTATTCCCAATCTAATTGCTGCTGCTATAACACTTTGGCTAAATGAATAAAGCATCATGCGTACACCGCTTTTAGCTGGAATGTCCAAAAGATTTGCAGCTATTCCTAGACAAACAGGATACGTCCCAACAGTTTCATTAGATGTTATTTTCTTTTGAAAATTTTTTGCAATATTGCTTTTCTTTTTGTCAAATGTCATTTGAATAATACAATTTAGTATTTGGGAACCAGTTCTGACAGATGTGTTTCTCACTTCTCGTATGAGTCTCATCGAATAGAATCTGTTATCTGCTTCCACAAGTTCTTCAATGTTCTCATTCTTTGCAGCCTCCATAGCAATCAAAAAAACCATGCAATCGCAAGGTACAAGTTGAAATTCTATCTGCTGTTGAATAAAATTCAAAACATCTTGTTTGTTTTTGATTCTATCATGCTTTACAAGTGACTCCAGGCCATTTGACAGCCCAAACATGCCAGATGGAAAAAAAGAATCTCCCAGCTGCATTAAAAAAAACTCGTGATCAGTGTTCATGCATATACATTCCATGCTGAGGTTGAAAAATCTGTTCCCCTACTTCAATTTCTAGATTATTCATAACACCAACCAGTAGTTTCTTAAATATTTCAACTTCAGAATATGCCTGAACCGGAAAGTATAGGACGTCATCATTAA
>DASSAF010000193.1:0-2980 GCA_035685565.1 Nitrosopumilaceae archaeon
AACATTAAATACAAAAAGACAAATGTCGTCATGTATATTTATCCTCTAAAAACATTACCTAAGTGAACACATGAAGCTTTTAGTAACTGGCGGATTGGGATTTATTGGTAGTAATTTCATTTTACATGTTCTTGAAAAATATCCAAATTTTCAAATCACAAATATTGATGCTCAGTTTTCAGGTTCAAACCCAAAAAACCTCAAAGGCCTCAAACATAATAAAAATTACAAATACATCAAAGGTAATATCACTAACAAAAAACTAATCGATAAATTAGTTTCAAGATCAGATGTAGTTTTTAATTTTGCAGCAGAATCTCATGTTGATAGAAGTATTACTAACCCAAAACCATTTATCGATTCCAATATTTTTGGCGTGTATATTATTTTGGAAGCAATTCGAAAACACAAAAAAAAATTAATTCAAATATCTACCGATGAAGTTTTTGGAAGTCTGAAATCAGGAAGTGCTCATGAAAAATATCCATTTAATACATCAAGTCCATATTCGGCCTCTAAAGCCTCAGCTGAGTTACTTGTGCAATCTTATATCACAACATACAATTGTGATGCAATTATAACAAGCTGTACTAATAATTACGGTCCAAGACAAGATCCTGAAAAGCTTATTCCTCGAGTGATTCTTTTTCTTCAGCATAACAAGAAAATACCAATTTATGGTACTGGTAAAAACATCAGAGACTGGATTTTTGTATTAGATCATTGCGATGCCATATTGAAGGTTTTTTTCAAAGGAAAGACTGGTGAATCATACAACGTTGCAGGCATAAATGAGTTAGATAATTTGAAAGTTGTAAAAAAAATATTAAAAATTATGGGAAAATCTCAAGACCTTATTTATTTTATAAGTGATAGACCCGGTCATGATTTTCGCTACAGTTTAGATTCGTCAAAGATATTCAAGGAATTACATTGGAAACCGTCATACAATTTTGAGGCAGGCTTGGAATATACTATAAAGTGGTATCTTGATAACAAGGATTGGTGGAACGACATTTCTCCAAAATTACTCAATCCCATTCCGTGGAAAAATAGATAAATTAAGTAAAATAACAGTATGAATTAATTGAAAGGAATAATTCTTCACGGAGGACATGGTACAAGGCTAAGACCTCTGACACATACAGGGCCAAAACAACTTTTACCGATAGCAAACAAGCCCATGTCGCAGTATTGTGTGGAATCTCTGAAAGAAGCTGGTATCATAGATATTGTAATAATTGTTGGTGGAATAGGAGCCAACAAAGTTCAAGAATATTACGGTAATGGAGAAAAATTTGGCGTAAAATTAACTTATATTGTTCAAGATAACCCAAAAGGAATAGCTCATGCAGTACGTCTCTGCAAAGATTTTGTTGGAGATGAAAAATTTGTCGTTTTTTTGGGAGACAACATTTTAAAAAGAAATATCTCAGACTATGTAAAAGACTTTCAACGATCAGACTCTGCAGCCATAATACTTTTGTGTGAAGTGGGCAATCCTACCCAGTTTGGCATAGCTGATGTAAAAGACGGAATCATCAAAAAGATTATGGAAAAACCAAAGATCCCTCCAACTAATCTAGCTGTCACCGGAATCTATTTTTTGACACCAGTAATTTTTGATATAATTGATAGATTAAAGCCATCCTTGAGGGGAGAGTTGGAGATAACTGATTCTCTACAAATGCTTCTTGATGAGGGACATAAAATCGCCTATTATACCGTAACTGATTATTGGAAGGACACAGGTACACCTCACGATATCATTCATGCCAACGAGATTATCTTGAAGAATATGAGACCGTATTTTTACGGTAAAAAGGAAGATGGTGCGTCTATTGAAGGCAACGTAATGGTAGGGGAAAATACCACCATAAAGTCAGGCGCAAAAGTTGTTGGCCCCGTAATCATAGGAAAGAATTGCATAATTGGCTCAGGCTCATACGTTGGACCAAATACCAGTGTAGGTGATGATTCCAATATGGCAAAGTGTGACATTGAAGATTCAATCATAATGACGGGTTGCACAATTGACTGTGATATTAAGATAAGAAAGAGCATTATTTCATCAAATTCTGAAATCATTTACAAGAAAGAAAATGGCGATAAGAAGATATTTCTTCTTGGCGAAGGCTCTAAAATTTCACTTTAAAAATTTGCAGAGTTATTAATCACCATACATTGTGGTCCAGGCAATTCCACTATTGGAATTTTCTTTTCTTTAAAGAATTCATCAAATGCACTTCTGACACCACCGGTATGATAGTCATGAGATAGTATGATCCCGCCTTGAACAAGTCTAGGAAGGAAAAATTTTAGACAGTCCATCGTACTTTGATAAAGATCAACATCTATGTGCACAAAAGAAAATTTTAAGTCCGTTATAGGATTTGCCGTTTCCGGGAATGTGCCTTTATAGTAGAAAACATTTGAATATTTTGAAAGATATTTTTTTACGTTTTCAACACTTGTGTTTCCAAACTGACTCTTTTTCCAGTATTTTACACCAAAATGTGTGTCTTTATCTGAAAGTTCGGGCAGTCCCTCAAAGGTATCAAAGAGGTGTAATTTTCCATTACCTTTTGCCTCGCAAATTAGTTTTGCGGAACCACCTTGAAAGACCCCTACCTCTGCCATATCACCTTCCAGTTTACTTTGAGATTTTGCAACAGAATAAACCGCAAATGCCTCCAATGGGAAAAAAGCAAAATCCACTTCGTTTTTTATTGATTTTATCATGTCTACTACTGGTGGCTCCTTATAGAAATACAAAATCTTGAATTGAAATGAGTTATTAATATATCCTAATATGTTTCCTATCAATTTAGATTTGTACGCGATTTTTCGAAAAAATGACTCACTCATCTCATCTGAATTATCTTTTGTCTGGTATTATAATATCATTATTCAGTATCTAGAAACAAAAGAATACAATGGGTATGAAAGATGAGTGAAAAAAATGAACCGCTTGTAAGTA
>DASSAF010000194.1:0-3958 GCA_035685565.1 Nitrosopumilaceae archaeon
CATCAGAATATGTTAAGACTGTTCCACAACACATCCGTGCAGCCAAACTTTTAGAACAAATAAGAGAGATAAAAAAAGGCGACATCATATCATATGTGAAAATAATTAACAAGCCAGGAGTAAAACCAGTTGAACTGGCAAGACCCGACGAGATTGATTCTGTCAAATATATGGAATTTATGGAAGGCACTTTTGATCAAATACTCTCGTCTATGGACCTTGACTTTGCCACCCTGATTGGTGCACCAAAGCAGACAGGACTAGACCAATTCTTTTGGAACTAAGTGTATTGTTTTTAACTATTGAGTGTAATTAGGTTATTCTAATATTCATACAATTTATAAGAGGATCATGCAATTTTTATAAATATGCGAAAAGATTCATGTAGGTCATGTGGAGAAATGTTGCAAGAATTACAATCTTGTCCTGACTGTAAAGAAACAATTCAATTCACATGTCCTAAATGTAGAAAAATTGGAGATATTCGTGTACATCCAAAATGTACCATGTCAGCCAGTGCTATTGCCAACTAGATCCAGTCTGTTTTAATGTTAATTTTAAAAAAATATTTTCTGTTGTATACTATTATATGATGTAAAACTGACAGCCCATCTAGTAAAATGAGTTACCTTGATCTTTACATGAATAGAAATCCCCTGATAACTAGTCCAAATGAAGAAGGTGAAGTCTCTGCAATAGTATATGGAGTTCCGTTTGATTCCACCCACTCTTTTAGACCAGGAACTAGATTTGGACCAGATGCAATAAGACTAGCACTAAACAATATAGAGATATTTTCTACTAGATTTAATGTTGATTTGGAAAGCGTAAACATCGAAGATCTTGGAAATACAAGACATACAGTTGTTGCATCCGAAGTGATAGACATGGTAGGAAAGATAACTGCTGAGCTTGCCAAAAGAGAAAAACAGTTAATCATCCTAGGCGGGGAGCATTCAATTACTTATGGAACATACATGAGTTTTCCAAAAGAAACAGGCTACATTGTTTTTGATGCACACTATGATTTGCGTGATGAATATGCAGATATCAAACTCAGTCATGCGGCATACCTTAGAAGAATAATTGAAAAGCGTGGAGCTGAAAATGTCATTCATGTTGGCGCAAGATCATTTGTAAAAGAAGAGCTTGCATTCAAAGAAGAACACCGGGTGAGAACCATAACAGACAAAGACATTCGTGAGGGAAAAGGCCCAAAGCTAGTAAAAGATGCAATTTCTACTTTTGACAAAATTTATCTCAGTGTAGATTTGGATGTTTTAGACCCTGCGTTTGCTCCAGGTGTTGGAAACCCAGAAGCGTTGGGCATCACCTCAAGAGAACTTTTTGACATGATATATTCTTTGGAAGAAAAAAATATACCATGTATGGATATAGTTGAACTTTGTCCACCTTACGATAATGGTGCAACTGCATCACTTGCTGCAAAGTTAATGTCCGAAGTCATTGCGATGAATATATCACACTAAGAAACAAAATAAGCGAGACTTGCCAATACTAGACATGGATGCAGATAGTACAGAGATATTAAAAAAAGGAATGAATTTTTTGGAAGACGGTAAGTATGAAGAAGCCCTTGATTGTTTTGAAAAAATACTATCATCCAATCCAAATGATCCTAATATTTGGAACAAGAAAGGTGTTGCTCTTCGTAGCTTGGGAAGATATGATGAAGCAATAGAATCTTTTAACAAGGCCCTTGAGATTTCTCCAAAAGATTTAGACGCATCATGATTTTATTGAAAAATATATTTAGATAATTTTTTACAATTAGACCATAATTTGTGGTCGTTTTGAAAGATGCTTGTTCATATTTAATCTCATACACGGCTTTCCTAGAGTTTCTTCTTTTATTGATTTTATCAATTCGTCAATTGAGAGAATCTTTGCATCGGCAGATTTTCTATCTCTTATACCAATTTTCTCAGCATTTACCTCTTTTTCACCAATTACAATGATGTATCGTATCCATTCGGTTTCTGCATCACGAATGCTTTTTCCAACACTTTCGTTCCTGTCATCAACATCTACTCGTATATCATGTGTGGATATTTTTTCTGCTAGTTTTTCGCAATAATTTAGAAATTCTGGTTTTACAGGAATAAGTCTTACTTGGGTTGGTGCAAGCCATAAAGGAAATTGTGGTTTCTTTCCTTCAGTAGTATCCTTTGCTGCTTTTTCAAGCAGTGCATAAATTACTCGCTCAATAGCACCACTTGGAGAATTATGCAGTATAATTGGATTAAGAGGTTTATTGTTTTCATCGATAAACTCAATGTTATAGCGTTTACCATTTTCAACGTCAATTTGATCTGTAGAAAGAGCAGATGCCTTGCCCATGCTGTCTACATAATTAAATTCCCATTTTAGTACAAAATAGAAAAATCTTTCTTTCCACATCTCAACTAGAACCGGTTTTCCAATCTTTTTTACAAGCTCTTCAATCAAAGGTTTGTTCTCGTTGTAAAACTCTTCAGTAAATCTGATTGCCATTTCAAGATCAGCCTCTTCCATCCCTACACCTTTGATGACTTCCCTTGACAGATCAAACCTTTTGCGGAATTCTTCTTTGGCTTGTTCCATATCTTTGCACATGGCATGACAATCAGGCATTGTAAAAGCGCGCAGTCTTCTTAGACCTACAAGTTCTCCTGATTGCTCTTTTCTGAAACTATATCGTGTCAACTCGTATAGTTTTAGTGGCATGTTTTTGTATGATAGTTGAAAGTCCTTTGCCATTAAAAATTGGCCAAAACAAGCTGCAAATCGTAAAAAGAGCTGTTTTCCCTCTGAATTGATGTTATACTGTCGTGCTGGGAATCTGTGAAAATAGCTTTCCATGCTTGGATGGTGAGAGTCATACATGATAGGTGTCTCAACTTCCAGACCTCCATATTCCATAACCTTGTCTGTGACATATCGCTCTAAGAGAGATTTAATCAGTCTTCCATTTGGAAAAAATCTCATGTTTCCAGAATCTGATGCCGGCTCGTAATCAGCTATTGCCATTTTTTTCATCAATCGGACATGTGGTGGCGGTTCATCAACAGATCTTTTTTTTGCAGACTCGTATTTTGCCAAGACCTCAAGACCTGGATGTTTTGCAAAATTAAATTCCTCAACTTTGTGCATCTTCCCATCAGTTGACATTATATGCCAGTATGATTGGATTTTTGATTCTGCCTTGACAGCGTCTGAAGTGGAATCCTTATCATCAGCAGTAATTGTTTTAGAATTTTCTGCCAAAGGATGACCTTTGACTTGAATTTTGTATGATTTGGTCCATCCAAATGGAGCTCTTGACACTTCAAGATCAGTGGCAAGTGATTCCATTTCTTTTAATATTGATAATGCTGTACTTGGGGATGCAAGTTTTGAGCTAAGATGTGCATATGGGTATAACAATAATTTCTTGCATCCTACTTTATTCATTGATTCTGTGATTTCAGAAATTGCTTTTTTTGCAACAATGGAATTATCTCCATCTTCAATTGCTACAAACGCCACTACCACCTCATCTATTTTTTTAGATGTAGGTTCAATATCCTCAGCTGACTTTATCTCCTTTTTTACAGGTGTAAATTCAATACTATCGCAATGAAGTTGTAATATGCGCATATTTTGATTCTTTTTTTGTTATCGACTTAAATGTTATGAAAATATTAAAAATGGATCGGAAGGGAAACGGACCATTTATGGTTCTATTTTGGGATCCATTTATGCCTAATTTTCTATTGACAAAAGCATCATTTCCATTTTATTTACAATTAACTAATAACAACAAATCATTTGATATTTCCAGGATACGGACCCAATTGAATAACTGATGTTATGTTATATGATTTTTCGTCTATAATTGAAATATTGTTAAAGATGTAGCTTGGCGCGTATATCCTACTAGTAACTGGATTTACAGCTACATTCCAAGCATACAAGG
>DASSAF010000195.1:0-11226 GCA_035685565.1 Nitrosopumilaceae archaeon
TTTTTAACATAAATCAAAAAGGAATATTTGAAAAAGAAATTGATAGGGCTGTGGCTGAAAAAAAAGTTGACTTTGCAGTACACAGCCTAAAGGATGTTCCAGCAGATCTTCCTGACGATCTCATACTGGCATGTATTCCAAAAAGAGAAGCTGCAAACGATGTATTCATTTCTAAAGGCAATTATACTTTACAAAAAATCAAAAAAGGTGCAATAATTGGCACAAGCAGTCTTCGCAGAGCAGTCCAAATTTCACGCATAAGACCAGATCTTGTTGTCAAACCAATTCGAGGCAACATTGAATCAAGAATCAAAAAGATTGACGATGGAAATTTTGATGGCGTTGTTCTTGCTGAGGCAGGAATTGGAAGATTGGGGTTGAATATAAAATTTGAAAGGCTTTCGACAAAAGAGTTTTCGCCTTCTCCTGGACAAGGCGCACTTGCAATTGTATCAAGAAGAGATAATGCCAAACTAATCGAATTACTAAGGACAATCGAAGATCCAGATTCTCGCTATGCTATTGAAGCTGAAAGATCGCTTTCTATTTTTGTAGATTCTGGGTGTAGATTTCCAGTAGGTGCACTAGCGCAAAAAACAGGTGACAAGCTAAAACTGCATGTCATAGTATATTCTGTAGATGGCAGCAAATCCATTAATGTGGAAAAAATCGGAGAGCCTTTGCAAGCAAAAGAGCTTGGAAAACAGATAGCGTCAGAACTTGCCAAAAAAGGAATAGCAGAGCTTGCTAAAAATTGGAGAGAAAAAGTAGAGGAATGGAATAAAAAATGACAGGCAAAGTCTATATCGTTGGTGCGGGACCAGGCGACCACAAACTTATTACACTAAAAGCTGTTGAAGCAATCAAATCTGCTGACGTGGTACTTTATGATAGATTGGTAAGTAAAGGAATCATTTCCATGATACCAAAAAGTGCAGAAAAAGTCTATGTCGGGCGTGACGTGGGAGATGATTACAAGCACCAAGACTCTACAAATGATTTGATGCTAAAGTTTGCAAAGACAAAGAAAAACATAATCAGGCTAAAGGGAGGCGATCCTTTTATTTTTGGAAGAGGAGGCGAGGAAGCAGAATTTCTTAAAGAACACAATATAAAATATGAAATAATTCCTGGAATCACATCTGGGATTGGCTCTGCAGAATATTCTGGAATCCCACTTACACACAGGGATTATGCCTCATCGGTTGTTTTTGTTACAGGTCACGAGGATGCTAAAAAGACAAAAGAGGCTGTCAAATGGAAAAAACTTGCAAAATCTGTTGATACCATAGTCATCATGATGGGGCTTTCAAGATTAGAAAAAATTTCTAAAAGTCTGATAGCGGGGGGACTGGATAAAAAAACTCCAGTAGCAGTAATACAAAATGGAACCACACCAAAACACAGAATGATAAAGGGAGATCTCTCAAATATCTCGCAAAAGGTAATCCTAGCCAAGATAAGACCGCCGTCTATAATTATAATAGGTAAGGTAGTTAACTTGTCTGAAATAATAGGGTGGAGAAAATGATTTCAGGTAAAACAATAGCAATTACGCGTTCCAAAGAAGATTCTGAAGAATTTATACAGTTAATTACAAACGCAAATGCAAAACCAATCTCTCTTCCAACAATCGAACTTGTAAGTAAGGGTGAAAAAATTGTTGATGAATTTCTGCATGCAATAAAAGAAGAGGATCCGGATTTTTCTGTTTTTATGAGCTCAAAAGCAGTCAAACTTTTGTTTGATACTGCACGAAAAGTTTCAAAATATGAAAAACTCCAACTTGCAGTGGCAAATACAACCGTGATAGCTGTTGGACCAAAAACAAAAGCGGCACTTGAGGCTGAAGGAATCAGAGTTGCACACATGCCAAACAGATTTTCTTCTGTTGGTGTAGGTGAGGTCTTTACAAGACTAAACGCTGAGGGAAAAAGAGTCATTATTCCACGAAGTGGTGCATCTACTCCATTTCTTGCACAGCTCCTTGAAAAAATTGGATTACATGTAAAGGAGATTTATCTTTATGATGTGTGCTCTTTTCGCGATACCTCACAATGGAATGAATTTCGAGAATTGTTTGCAAATAACAAGGTGGATGGCATTGTCTTTACTAGTGCATCATCTGTAAATGCATTTTTTGATATCATGTTAATGGATACAGATAAAGAAACACTATTACAAAATCTTAGAACATCAAAAATTGTTGCAATTGGGCCATTTACTGCAGATGAATTGAAAAAATTTGGAACAGAACCAATAGTTGCAGATGTGCATACGGTGCCAGGAGCTTTCGAAACAATAAAAAATTGTTTTTGTTAGCTTGGACTATTTAGCTTAGCCTACTCCGCCATACAAGTGGGAACCAGTTGTAGAAGTTTTTTATAATATAACGGTGTTATGTACGTGTATGACTACTGAGAACCTCAATATGGATTATAGTAAATATGATTTCAAAGACTCTACTGAAATGTATGTCTACACAAGCAAGCGAGGTCTTACAAGAGAAACTGTCATAGAAATCAGCAAATTAAAAGACGAGCCACAATGGATGCTTGACTTTAGACTACGTTCTTATGATATTTTCATGAAAAAGCCAATGCCAAATTGGGGTGGCGATCTAGGTAAAATCGATTTTAACAATATTTACTATTATGCAAGGGCATCTGAAAAGACAGAAAAAAACTGGGATGATGTTCCGGCTGATGTAAAAGCAACATTTGACAAGCTTGGAATCCCAGAGGCGGAGAAAAAATTCCTTGCAGGTGTAGGTGCTCAATACGAATCCGAAGTTGTTTATCATAGTTTACGAGAAGACTTGGCAAAAAAAGGTGTAGTTTTCCTTGATACTGATACTGCACTAAAAGAACAACCTGAAATTTTTAAAAAGTATTTTGGTAAAGTAATTCCTCCAGAAGATAACAAATTTGCTGCATTAAATAGTGCAGTCTGGAGTGGCGGATCTTTTATTTATGTTCCAAAAGGTGTCAAAGTAGATCTTCCTCTTCAAGCATATTTTAGAATTAACAAAGAAAACATTGGACAGTTTGAAAGGACATTGATTATTGCAGATGAGGGTGCAGAGGTACACTATATTGAAGGATGTACTGCACCAGTGTATTCTTCAGAATCATTGCACTCTGCAGTTGTGGAATTGATTGCATTCAAAGATGCCAAACTAAGATACACAACAATTCAAAACTGGAGCAATGATGTTTACAATTTAGTTACAAAGCGAGCTTATGCATATGAAGGTGCTAGAGTGGACTGGGTTGATGGAAACATTGGAAGCAAACTTACAATGAAGTATCCAGGAATCTATCTACTAGGACAACGAGCACATGGTGAAACACTATCTGTTGCATTTGCAGGAAAAAACCAGCACCAAGATACTGGAGCAAAAATGGTACACTTGGCACCAAACACCACATCTAGAATAACATCAAAATCAGTTAGCAAAAGTAATGGAAGAACCACATATCGAGGATTACTTCATGTTGCAAAGGGAGCTACAAACGTAAAATCTTCTGTTAGATGTGATGCGTTACTTTTAGATGATGAGTCAAAAACTGATACTTATCCATACATGGAAATTAATCAAGAAGATGCCACTATTACCCATGAGGCAACTGTAGGAAAGATAGGAGATGAGCAGATCTTCTACCTTATGACAAGGGGCTTTTCAGAAGAAGAGGCACTGACTCTCATTGTAAACGGATTCATAGAACCATTTACCAAAGAGCTCCCAATGGAGTATGCAGTAGAGCTTAACAGACTAGTAAAAATGGAAATGGATGGCTCTGTCGGTTAGACTGTAGCCTGTAAAATTTTTTTAAGAAATGTCATCATTTGTTCTATCAAAACTTGGTCAGAATCACATAGATGAAATCTCTGATGCAAATAACGAACCGTCATGGCTTAAAGAATACCGAAAAAACTCTTTTACAATATATCAACAATTACCGCCAGAGGTCTCGCCACTATACAACAAGTACAGCGACGCAAACAAGATGAATCCAGATGAGGTGACATTCTCACTTAGCTCAGACAGTACTGTTCCAGATTTTGTAAAAGACAGAATGAATGAACTTCCTGATAATCCAAGCGTGGTACAAATAGGAACAAACATTCACAAAATAAACATTCCATCAGAATTAAAATCAAAAGGACTGGTTATATGTTCAATACAAGATGCGATAAAAGATCATTCTGATAAAATAAAAAAATCATTTGAATCAATGGATCCTAAAACAGACAAATATACAGCACTTAACAACGCATTTTTTAATTCAGGAATTTTCATTTACATTCCCCGTAATCTGATTTTAGAAAAAACAATCCACCTAATTTCATCACTATCTGTAGATCAAACCTCGACAATATCTCGTAATGTAGTGATAGGAGAAGAAAGCTCCAAGGCTTCGATAGTGCAAGAACTTTATGCACCAAAGAGCACAAAACAGCAAGCCTTTCTGGAGCTGCTAAATGTGAATGTAAACCAGAACACAGAGCTTGATTTAATCACACTACAGGCAATGGACCAAAGCGCAGTAAACTTTTCCACAAGAAAAGCAGAGATTGGACGAGATGGTAGAATGAACTGGTACCTGGGATTGTTTGGCTCGCTTCTCTCAAGATATAAAATTGACAACTATCTTATTGGAACTGGGGCAAATGCAACAGACACAGAGGTTGTATTTGGAAACAAGAATCAATCATTTGATATTACATCAAACTTGATACATATAGCACAATCAACTAGCGGACGAGTTCTTGAAAAATCTGTATTAAAAGATACTTCAAAATCATTATTCAAAGGAATGATAAGAATTGAAAAAGAGGCGCACCATACAGAATCATATCTTGCAGGACACTCTATCTTGCTTGACAAGGGCGCAAAGTCTGATTCCATTCCAGGCCTTGAAATATTTACAAACGATGTCAAGGCAACACATGCTGCTTCTGTTGCCCAGATTGATGATGAACAGCTCTTTTACTTGGGTACACGATGTCTTAGTAGATCTGACGCACAAAAAATAATAGTTGAAGGATTTCTTGAACCACTTTCACGAAAAATGTCCTACCAGATTAGGGCCTGGATAACTTACCTTATAGACTCAAAATGGGTTGGCCGAGAACTTTCCATAAAATCAGATGATCAGCTAAAAGAGCTTTTAGAAGTCGAGGAGACAAGATATCGTGAAACAGATATCTTTGGTAGTCATTACAAATACAGGTGAAAATTTTGTCAAAATGGATAAAGGCTTGTAGTACAAAAGAACTGGAAAAAGGCGAGATGCTTGATTTTGATCATGATGATAAAAAAATTCTTTTAGCAAATCTCAACGGCAAAATATATGCTACTGACAGAACATGTACACATGCAGAAGCTGATCTCTCAGGTGGAATTTTAAGTGATGAGGGAGTGACATGTCCTTTACATCTTTCTACTTTTAATCTTAAGACAGGAGTGCCGCAAAACCTTCCTGCAGAAGTACCTCTTAAAACCTACAATGTTAAAATAGAACAAAATGAGATCTATGTCGAGGTTGAATAAATTTGCAAACTAGTGTAATCAATATAGAAAGCATAAGAAACGATTTTCCTATTCTAAAACGCAAGGTTCACAAAGACAAACCTCTTGTTTATTTTGACAATGCGGCAACATCGCAAAAACCAATTCAGGTAATAGACTCTATTAGCAATTATTATCTTAATTACAATTCTAACATACACAGAGCGGTACACGAACTTGCAGAAGAATCTACTGCGGCATACGAACTTACAAGAGATAAGGTTGCAAAATTCATCAACGTAAAAAATCGCGAGGAACTAATCTTTGTTAGGGGAACAACAGAAGCAATCAACCTTGTTGCATATTCTTGGGGACGACAAAATGTACAAAAAGACGACATTGTCGTAACTACCGAATATGAGCATCACAGTAATATCGTGCCATGGCAACTTTTAACAAAGGAAAAAGGAGCCAAACTTGAATACATTGGAGTAGATGACAATGGTGAGCTCATACTTGACCAACTAGATACATACCTGGATACTGGAAAGGTAAAGCTTGTAACATTTAGTCAAATGTCAAATGTTTTAGGAACCATAAGCAAAACTGAGGAGATAATTAAAAAATGTCATCAGAAAGGGGTACTGGTACTAGTTGATGGCGCTCAATCAGTTCCACATCTAAAGGTAGACATACAAAAACTAGACTGTGACTTTTTTGCATTCTCCGCTCACAAGATGCTTGGCCCAACAGGTGTCGGAGTGTTGTGGGCAAGAAAAGAACTGCTAGAAAACATGGTTCCGTTTAACACGGGGGGAGACATGATAAGAGAGGTACACAAGTATGAGACAACCTGGAATGATCTGCCATACAAGTTTGAGGCTGGAACTCCAAACATTGCAGATGTGATTGGATTTTCTGCTGCTTTGGATTATCTTGAAAAAATAGGCATGGACAAAGTGCGTGAACATGAAGTTGAATTAACCAAATATGCCCTTGACAAAATTTCTGCAGTAAAAGGAATAGTTCTGTATGGGCCACCAGATATTGCAAAACGTGGAGGAGTCATTTCATTTAATCTTGGAGATATACACCCACATGATCTTGCTACAATAATAGATGAAGATGGTATTGCTATACGATCTGGTCATCACTGTGCACAAGTTTTGATGGAAAGACTAGATGTTTCTGCAACATCTCGCGCAAGCTTTTATATCTATAACACAAAAGAGGAAGTAGATGTTTTTATCAGGTCACTTAATAGAGCTAGGGAGCTGTTTAGACTTTGAGTAGCGCTGACATTTATCGCGAGATCATTTTGGATTATTACAGGAATCCAAGAAATTATGGAAAGATAGAAAACCCCGACATTTCACACAAAAGTAGCAATCCATTATGTGGTGATGAGCTTGAAATGCACATCAATCTCAGAGAAAACAAAGTTACTGATGTGAAATTTACAGGAAAGGGCTGTGCAATAAGTCAGGCAAGCGCTTCAATGCTAACAGAGCTTATCATGGGTAAAGATTTTGACTTTGTAAAAAAACTAACAAAAGAAGACATTCTTGAAAACCTTGGCTTGCATGACCTTGGACCTGCAAGAATAAAATGTGCTTTGTTATCTCTTTATGTTCTAAAGAATGGTGTTTATTCATACGTCCTCGAGAAGCTAAAAGATACGGTTTCTGCTGATAAGATAAAAGAAGAAGCATCAGGTCTCTTCTAAATTGGTTAGTCAATCTGTTGCTATTCCGCTACAAATTAGAAAAATAATTTATGAGAAGTTCAATGATACCAACCTGAGATTTACAAACGACGAGATCTTTGAGATGCTAAAGGGTAACATTGACCAGTCCTTGACAATTGATGATATGCCACCATTTTTTAAACAATTGCACAATGACAGCCTTTTAAGACCAATCGCGCAGGATTTTACCACCCAGTGGTACAAACTTTTTGCAGCAGTAGAGAAATTCAAGTGTAATTCATGTAATTTAGAAATACATTTGGGAAAATTAGAACCACGAGTCTGTCCCAACTCAGAGTGTAAAGCTACTGTTTAGCTCTGTATCTTTCTGCAGCCTCTTCTAAAGACTGTATCATTGGAAGCTTGACTCCTGTTAAATATAGCACCAATGCACCACCTGCAGTACTGATGTGGTTTATCTTGTCTGCCAAGCCGTATCTTTTTAGCGCTGCAGTAAGATGGCCGCCGCTTACAATTGTAGTAGCAAAAGAATCTGCAACTCCCCTGAGTAAGCTTTCAGTACCAAACTTGAATTTCTCATTTTCAAAAAATCCTGCAGGACCGCTCATAAAAACAGTTCCAGCACCATTTATTGATTTGATGTAATAGTCTATCGTCTTTGGTCCAAGATCAAGTATATGGTCACCTTTTCCTAATTCCCGTACATCCATCTCTACCCTAAAACCATCTCTTTCTATTGCAATATCAACTGGCAGTGAAAAAACATCTGGATATTCTCCAATAAGAGAATGAGCTTTTGAAACTACTTCATCTTCTTGTTTTATGCCTAGTGGAAACTTTATTCTTCCTTGTGCTCGCATGAACACATTTGCAATAACTCCTGTAAGCAAGACCTGATCCGCTTGTCCATTTTGAATTAATGTCTCAATTGCTTCAAGCCGGTCGTTGATTTTGGAACCTCCTAATACCACGACATGTGGAGATTTGGCAACTGTCATTATCTCATCTAGTCTTCTGACCTCTCTTTCCACTAGTCTTCCGGCACATGCAGGAAGTATGTGGGAAAATCCTATGATTGAAGGATGTGCTCTATGAGAGCTTGGAAATGAATCTATTACACAAAGATCAAAAAGCTTTGATAGTCTGCTGACCATGATGGTCTTTGAAGCATTATCTGGAGTAAATTCATAGTTTTCCTCTGCACAAAGTCTCAGATTGTCAAGCAAAAGTATGTCACCATTTTTCATATTTTTTATTTCTCTTTGAGCTTCTGAACCTATGACATCTTCGACATATTTTATGTCACGGCCTAAAACTTGTGCAAGAACTTTGGCATGGTTTTCCATTCCGGTATAATCTTTATTTCCAACTCTTCCTTGATGGGAAGCAATTACAACTTTTGAGCCCTCTAGATCCTTTAGTGACGCAGTTGATTCTCGTATCCTGCTTGTTTCCAAGATCTCCATAGTTTTAGGATCCATTGGGCTGTTCATGTCTACACGCAAAAAGACAGTCTTCCCTTTGGTGTCTAAATCATCAAGAGTTAGGATCTTCACGGCGATCCTATCTTTTTGTGTGGTTAAAATCTTTTACAATTAAATTAATCCAAAAAAATAATCATTAGAACTTTTTCCTAGACGATTTTTATCATACACATATGTGATATTGGATTCCTCAGGATGGACGATCTGACTTTCAATTTTGACTAAACGGATTGGGCGCAATTTGAGGGTAAACTTTCCATCTCATTTTAATATGGAATAATTGGCGTTTAGGTAGCATGCCGGAAAGAACTGTTAGGAGTGGTTTAGATGCAACAGTGGCATTTTGATCTAAGATCTAGAAAGTTTATCTTACTTTTTGTATTTTTTTTAATCCTTACCGGTCTTGCCTACACAAAAATTATTGCTCCACTAGATAATGGTATAGAAAATTATGTTAATTCACTGGGACATAATACCGCTGTAGATCTAGCAATGCAAATCTTCACAGAAACTTGATGGATCTTGTATCTTATCCTTACCAGCTTTATCTTGTTAATTAAAAAAGAGACTAGACGATTAGGGCTTGTCTTACTGCTTTCCATAATAATAGGAAGCATGCTTTCTGCATATCTGCGATGTTACATAGGATATGAGGCACCTATTTTGAAATTTGAGGGAGCCCATTTAGGTATAACATCAGCAGCTGACATTGGGGTCCCATGTACTATTGATGGCTCTTTTCCAGCAGGCCATACCGTAAGAACTACAATTTTTGCGTTCGTTTTGGGATTTGCATTATCAAAGCGATTTCCAAGAGGATGTTACCTTTTGTGGATCTATCCAATACTGGTATCACTGAGTAGAGTATACTTGATGCAGCAATTTCCACTGGATCTCGTTGGCGGCGCTCTTCTTGGGTTGCTTGTTGCAAATATTGTATCAAGAGTTCTTAAACTGGAATTGATATTTGAAAATCAAAAACCTAATTCTTGAAAAACCTTTGAGCTTATCAAAACCATTGCAAAATGTTCTTTGTCATAAGTATAAATCCAATATCTGACATCGCGTTCCTGTTTTGTTTTACGTAATCCAAAGTTTAGCTCATTCATAATAGTGAAACCTATTTTTTTTGCTGTTTTCTTATCGTTTGTCATGAGTAATAAAAAAGCCCCCTTTTGGGCGGTAAATCCTAATTTTACCATCTCTGATGCAATTTCTGTTGATCGGCTTTCATCAGTAATATGAAACGTTTTAGATATTGGAATTTGGGATGGATGAAACTCCATGTGTTTTTTTTATATTTGCCAAATAAAATCTACTTGGTTGCAATGATTAGTATTTTACAAATTTACTAAAAAACCGAAAAATATGTTAAAAATATTAACTTTTATGTCAACTACTGATCATAGCATAAACTTAATCTGCTTTAGAATCTTTAACCTCCTATGACATCCCTTTCGGACCTCGTCAAATCATACAAAAACAAGAAAATTGAGGCTACAAAACGCAAAAGACAGGCAGAAAATAAACTAAAATCGGTTATTTCACTCAAAAGAAGATCATCATCCGGACTTGCCTCCTTGGAAAGAAGAAAAGAGAACACCACTAGTAAAAAGGGGGATATTGCACAGATACTTAACCAGTATCTGGCTCAAAGAGACAGTATTCAAAGGCTGAAAATATCTGCAGAAGAAAGACTAAGGCAAGAACAAGAAGCAAGGGACCAATCTCAACAACAAAGTGAGTATGCTGAACCAGAGGAAAGAACACGCGCTCTTGAGAGACTAAAAATTGCAGACGATAAAATTGCAGAATTAGAATCTGAAATTAAACAAAGAAATCATGGAGAAGAACGACTAGTCAAGATTATTGCTGATTTAGAAAAACAAAAAACCAAAAATGACGTGGAACTTAGAAATCAATCTCATTCAAGACCATCCCTCTTGGAACAATTAAAATCAAGTACCAAGGAAGAGCAGCACCTTCGTCCATTTGTTCAATCATTGATAAAACACGAAGACAACGCAAAAAGTGCTCTATCTAAAATTGTACAAAGACTAGATCTTGCAAAAGTAGCAAAAAGAAGAGCAGATGCAAAAAGAAGAGCCGAAGCAAAAAGAAGAAAGGCCACAAAAAGAAAAGCACAAAGAAAATCAGTTGCAAAAAGAAAGACAGCAAAAAGATCAAAGACTAGAACAAAGAAAGCACCAAAAAAGAAAACAGCAAAACGAAAGATGTCAAAAAGGAAACCTGCTAAAAGAAAAGCAAAACGCAAACCAGGTAAAAAATCTAAAAGAAGAAGATAGCAAACCTACGCTTCATTAATATTATATTACTACACATTTTAGATCGTGTCACTTCCTCAAAAGATAACGATAGAGGTTTCTGAAATGCCAAAATTAAAAAATCCAAAGCTTGTTTGCGGTTTACCTGGAAGTGGTTTTGTAGGAAAACTAGCAGTAGATTATCTCATTGACGAACTTAAGGGAGTCCAGTTTGCAAACATATTCTCATCATCA
>DASSAF010000196.1:0-3816 GCA_035685565.1 Nitrosopumilaceae archaeon
GTCAGTTAAAAGTTAATTCCCTTTTTATCATGATCTTGTTTCAAGTTCCTTCATAATTCCCATTAAGATTTGGCAAATACATCTACAATCATTAACTAATTTGTTACCATTTCCAATATTCATCTTAGTATTTTTTCATAAATACTAACAATTTGTTTACATGTTGTAGCCCAATCATGGTCTTCGGCAAATTTTCTTGCCATGTTACTTAAATGATCCTTGTTTTGATATGCATACACAATTTTGTCACATATTTCCTCTTCATTCTGAGATGAAAATACTACTCCTGCTTTTGATAAATTTACTATTTCCCTATGTGCGTCAATATCATAAAGTACTATTGGTTTTCCACTTGCCATGGCCTCAAAGGGTGGAACTGGACATGCTTCTATTTTACTAGCTGAGACATATAGATCACATGATGTATATCGTAAGCGCAGTTCCTCCTGATCTGTAATTTTACCCGTTAACTCAATTTTTTCTTGTAATTGTTCATTTTCTACAATTTTTTTTAATCGTCCATAATCTTCTCCATCACCCACTATCTGCAAATGGGCGTTTGGGTATTTCTTTAGTAAAATTGGCATTGTTTTTATTATTGCTTCAGTATTCTTGTATCTCCTTAATGCACTTACAAAGAGTAATTGTGGATCTCCTTTCTTATACGGTCTTACTAAATCAGGTTTGTAAAAATTTGTATCAACACCATTGTAGACAATTTCTGTAGAAATATCACCTACAATTCTTCTAATCTGGGATACTGCAGCATTTGAAACCGCAATTATTTTTGATATTCTTTTTTTATGAAGCCACATAGAGAATTTGAAATTAATCTCTTGGATCCTAGTTGAGGCACCATGAATGTGCAAAACTACTGGTTTGTCTGGTTTGATAAATAGCAGATAATAGTTAACTCTTGGTTGATGTACATGAATTATATCATAATCTAAGCTCCTTATCCCTTCAGAAAGTAATTTTCTTTTGTTAAGAATTACCTTTTTTATATTATTAGGTGGATCGTTTTCAAATGAAAATGCTCCAATACTTGTCTCAATTCCCATTCTATTTAGCCCAATACAGAGATTATTGATTACAGTTGTATGCCCATGTGTAGCAGGATATTTTGCTACTACCATGAGTACTGATTTTGGAATCATTTTCTTATTTCAGGATTATTGTAGTGGTTATTAATCTATGAAGCTTGTCAAGATATTCCATGATGACATATCAATACTAATGAAAATAACATGATTGATAAATCCAAGTGTAGGAACAGTCGTTAGATTGAGTGAAACAAAATCACGGTGTGAGTGTTGTGATTCTAATAATGTTAGACAGGTGTATGAAACTTCTTTTTTTAATTTGCCAGTCTTAAAATGCATGGATTGCTCAGCTTACTTTGCCAAATATGATAAGAGTTCTGAGGAAATGAAAAAGTACTATAATGAAACATACTGGTCAGTTTTTAGAAATGTAATGAATGTGGAAATAAAGGATGGAAAAGTTGACGATGCATATCTTATAAAAAAACTCCCCAAGGTTTTGCGTGATATAATAGAAATCATAGGAGTTAGAAAATCTCTTTCCTATTCACAATATAATTATCTAAAACCTTACCTGAAGGATAAAAAATTTCTCGAGATAGGATCAGGAGAAGGTTTTGTATTAGAATTATTTGAAAACAAGGGATTTGATGTCTTTGGCATAGAGCCATCAAAGGATAATTTGGAAATAATTACTGGAAAGCTAAAATGGGGTAGTTGCAAGACAGGATTTGCAGAGGATCTGCCTCAATTTGACAAAAAATTTGACGTAATTTTCATGTCACATGTACTAGAACATGTGATTGACTGCAGAGATGTTCTTTCAAAACTAAAAAACGGCTTGTCTTTAGATGGCACATTATTTATTGAGGTTCCAAATTGCCAAAACGAAGAGACGTTACAACACTCTATCAACACACAGCCTCATCTTCATCATTTTACAAAGAAAAGTCTTGAAAAATTAATGCAAAACTGTGGCTTTAAAATTCTAAAGATGGATACGTTTCGATGTGACGTAATAACATTGCCACAGCATCTAAAATACTTGTTACAGTGGATCTTCAAAGCAGATTGTTATAATCCTGCCTCAGAACAATTTGGAAACAACCTTAGATTGATTGTTACGCATGCAGATAAATAATTGAAATCATTTGATTTCAAACAGATGACAAAACCATTTTTAGTGTCTTAGGAATGGTAAATGAGAGACAAGATTTGATAGTTATAGGATTGCCTGCTTATAATGAGGAAAAAAACATTGCAAAGATAATTTTAAAGATCCAGTCAGTAGCAGACAAGGTAATAGTTTGTAATGATGGTTCTTCAGATTTGACTGGAGATATAGCTGAAAAAATGGGAGTGCTTGTTATCAATCATCCAAAAAATATGGGTTATGGTGCTGCCATCAGAAGCTTGTTTCTAAAGGCAAAGGAATTGGATGCTGATGTTTTGGTGACATTTGATGCAGATGGTCAGCACAGAATAGAAGACGTAGCAAAATTACTAGAACCTATCAAAAACAATACTGCCGATATTGTAATAGGCTCTAGGTTTCTTGATGATAAAACAAAAATTCCAAAATACAGAGAGATCGGAATTAAAACAATAACAGGTCTATCAAATGCTTCAACAGATGTTAAGGTAACAGATTCTCAAAGTGGATTTAGAGCATATAACAACAAGGTGTTAAGGGAAATAGTTCCTTCCGACTTTGGAATGGGTGTTTCTACTGAGATCTTAATTAAAGCAAATAACAAAAAATTCAGAATTGTTGAAGTCCCAATAACTATCCTTTATGAAGGTGACACTTCAACACACGATGCAGTATCTCACGGGGCGTCAGTAATTCTGAGCACAATGAAATTCATTTCTATCGAACATCCTCTCAAGTTTTATGGTATTCCTGGAATAATTTTTCTTGTAATAGGACTGTTCTTTGTAGTTTGGACCATACAAGAATTCACTGCAACAAGACAAATTTGGACAAATCTTACATTGGCTGGAATAGGATCAACGCTTATTGGTACAGTATTGATTTTGACTTCAATAATGTTATTCTCACTTGTTAGCGTTGTAAGAGAACGTCGTAGTGATTGATCTGTTGAAAATATCATTCATAGTTTAGACATGACAGATAGTTTAGACAAAATAAGTGGAATTGTAACTAAATTCAAGGGACTTACAACAATTGGTTTTGCCAATATTGTAGCTAGTATTATCTCTGGTCTCTTTTGGCTGTATATCGCAAGACTTTTGGGGACTACACATTATGGTGAGATAAGCTACCTAATTGCTGCTTCTGGTATAGCTACAGTAATTGCTTTCCTTGGTTCAGGAAATATTCTCCTGGTCTATACTGCCAAGGGAATAAGAATACAATCTGCTGTTTACACTATTGCATTAGCTGCTTCAATCATAGCTGCTATGATTTTATTTTTTATCTTTCAAGACATTGGAGTAAGTCTATTTGTTATAGGAAATGTGATTTTTGGATTAGTTACAAACGAGCTTATTGGCCAAAAGTTATACAAACAATATTCTGTGTACATGATAAGCCAGAAGATTCTTGGAACTGTCTTAGCTATTGCTCTTAACCACTTTGTAGGTCACAGCGGAGTAATTCTTGGTTTATCAATATCATTTTTCTTACCCATATACAGAATCTATGAGGGATTCAAGGATAACAAAATAGATTTCTCACTTCTTAAGGCTCGTTCTGGATTTATTATAAACAGCTATATCATGGACATAGCCAGAGCATTTAGTACCACAC
>DASSAF010000197.1:0-1757 GCA_035685565.1 Nitrosopumilaceae archaeon
TGTGGAAAAAAATCATCCCAACTCACCAGTTTTGCTTTTTACAAATACACGTGGAGAATCAGAATATCTGGCTTCTATTCTAAAGGAAAGATCTACTTTAAGAATAGAGTTACACCACGGTTCACTTTCTCAGGAAGTTAGGGAAGAAACAGAGGAAACACTTAGACAAGGAAGACCGGGAATAGTAGTTTGTACTTCATCACTTGAACTTGGACTTGATATTGGTTCTGTTGAATTAGTAATTCATTATGGATCTCCAAGACAAGTTTCAAAATTAATACAAAGAATAGGAAGAAGTAAACACAACAGGGATTCTTCTGCAAAGGGATTAATCGTAACCAACAACCCAGATGACGAATTTGAGACACGTGCGATACTTGATAGAGTAAAGGAAAAATCAATAGAAGATCAAGTTATCCATGAAGGAGCACTGGATGTACTAGCTCATCATCTAGTTGGCATGACGATGCAATTTGGAAGTGTTCCAGTGGATTTGGCAATGAAGATTATTGTGCAAGCCTATTCTTTTAGGAACATCACAATAGAAGAACTCTTCTCAGTACTTGATATTTTACATTCTAATTCGATTTTATTTTTTGATAAAGAAGAAATGGTTTTTAAGAAAAAGGGAAGGGCATTTCGATATTATTTTGAAAATCTTTCTACCATACCTGACATTTTAAAATTCAAGGTCTTTGATACCGCAAGCAAGAAGATTATTGGAAGTTTAGATCAAAGATT
Source organism: Nitrosopumilaceae archaeon (assembly GCA_035685565.1). Classification (GTDB taxonomy): domain Archaea; phylum Thermoproteota; class Nitrososphaeria; order Nitrososphaerales; family Nitrosopumilaceae; genus TA-20. The sequence goes on from DASSAF010000197.1 coordinate 742, forward strand.
TGTAGGAGATTATGGAGATCCTGGTAATGTTTTTGTTCTTAGAGGAATGCAATGGAGAATACTAAATGTTGATGAAAGCTCACTAAAAATCAATGTTGAACCTATAAGCGCAGCAGGAATTAACGTGCCTTATTGGGAAGGTGAAAGCATACCAGTTGACTATGCCACAGCACGAAAAGTTGGTATCTTTAGGACTAAAACGCAGATGGCTACACCTACAATATCTAATAAAATAATTGAAAATCTTAAGCTAGGAATTATTCCAGATGAAAAAACCATAGTGGTAGAATCACTTCGAGCTCGTAATACCATAGTTATGCATTCATGTTTTGGTACAAAAATTAACACTACTCTTTCAACACTTCTTTCTACAATGTTATCATCTAAGACGGGATATTTGGTAGATTCTAGATCTGACGCATATAGAATTATGATGTCATCAAATGGAAGAATATTACAAAAACCTTTGCTGGATGTATTGGAAGATGAGTTTGATTTGTCTTTTATTGTAGAGGCATCACTTGCTGGTACACATAATGTGAATTGGCGTACTTGGTGTGTAGCTAAGAAATTTGGTATTGTAGGGCGTGGTTCTGTTTATGATAGAAAATCTGCCAGGTTTCTTTATGAAAAATATGCAAAAACACCACTTGCAAAAGAAGCATTACGTGAGTTGGTTCACGATAAATATGATTTAGAAAACACATTGGAATTATTAAAGAAAATAAAAGCAGGAGAGATCCAACTTCACTGGATTGAAGTTGAAAACTTCTCTAAACTTGCAGAGCCTATACTTGATCATACTACAAAATACTATGCAGCTCCGGCAAACATTGACAAGGGAATTTTGGATCTTGTTAAGACTAGACTATTAAAAACCAAACATAGACTTGTTTGTGCAAGATGTGGAAAATGGGAAAGAGTAATGGAAACAAAGGAAGTAAAAGATTCACTTGTATGTCCTTATTGTAAATCTAGACAGATCACTGCTACATTTTTTTCTGATTATGATTTAT
>DASSAF010000198.1:0-17896 GCA_035685565.1 Nitrosopumilaceae archaeon
CAATGAATATGAGCATAATTCCCACTATTCCAATCGCACCTATATTTTCTAATTCCATCATTTGCTCACATTCATTGGATAATTTACCTCGCTCAATTATTTAAGAAAGATCTGCCAAATTTGGAAATCACCTCATCATAGTTATATTGATTCTTACAAACTTAATTACAGTATTTGATATCAGACACTGGTAAATTATAGGGATTTAGATTATTATTTAGTTATTTCAAATCTTGAAATTTTATTTTTAAGAAAAGTTCGCTCTTTTTTTGATTTTGTATATTTAGTAATAAGCCAACTACCTATTGAAATTAGCATAAACATTGCAATGAATATGAGCATAATTCCCACTATTCCAATCGCACCTATATTTTCTAATTCCATCATTTGCTCACATTCATTGGATAATTTACATCGCTTAATTATTTAAATAAGATCTGCCAAATTTGGAAATCAATAGCGAGGAGGAAGGTAGAAAGACATTCGTTTAGATACAGGTATTTTGGTTCAAAGTAGAGTTTATTTAATTTCCTTTATTCCAAGAAGCTTTGCTAATTCAATAGGAATTTCTTTTTTTTCTTGCTGGGATTTAATGCTTAACTCCATTGCAAATCTTCGCATTGGATTAAACTCCGCTTCATCTGTTTTTTGCTCTACATTGATTATTTTCAATATTGCATCTCTGATCAATGTAGAAGATGAACAACCTATGATGTTGCAAACATCTAACAATCTGGTATGTTCCTCCTCGGTCAGTTTTGTGGAAACTACTCTAAAGTAGACCATGGTATGCCTAGGCAGGACTAGATAGATTAGTAGCGTTAAAGCTTAGAGTGAGACAGACAGTTTTTTTAGCCGTCAAAAGTGGGTGGGATCTTTTATTCCCTGTAGATAAAATCAATTCCCCGTTTACGAAGAAGAATCTGTAATGGGCCGAAAAGCTGTTAAACCATGATGAAATCTATTATCTGGTAATGACTGTAAAAGTTCTAGCAATTTTAACGACTTTTTGCTTTACAATTTTTACTGCTTATGGCGATACGGGGAATGAGACAAAAGATCAGCTAATCGAAGATACTAAATCTCTTGTTCAAGCCACATGGATCTTGGCACTAAGTACTTGTGTTGTTGGAATTTCAACAATAGTTTCTGTCATTTTGTATATCAGAGATCGCAGTAAACAAAACCAAACCACTTTAACACTAGAAGTTTTCAAACTCTTAAATGATGATGAACACAGAATTGCAAGAAAACTTACTTACGAGGCCTATAGGAAATCTAAAATTATTAATGACATGACAATTTTTGATGATGAATTACATCGTAGATTTATTAGCATGACTGCAAACGATTTTGATCACGTGGGTTCACTAATCAAAAATTCTCCTTTGATAAAAAAAGTATTCTTTGATATCTATGCTGAAACTGTCATCGTATGTTGGAAAGCATTAGAAGATCATATCAAAGCGGAGCGGAACAAAAGGAAGGCCAACTTTTACATGAAGTTTTTTGAATGGCTCAATGATGAGGCTATTGCCTACTGGCGTCAAAATAGGCCGAATGAACCTATCCCAGAACCGTACTGAGTATCAACCTTTAGGTTATCTTATTGTAATATGGTTACGATAATTACAATGCTCTGTTGAATTACTATACAAGAAAGTATCATGACACATTATTTTTTGTGAGAACTTCAATTAGTAATCTCTAAAAGCACTGTACTACACAAGTTGAATCTAGATTGCATTTTTGGACAGGATATTATTGTCTGGTAGACAAGGAGGATGGTGTATTAGATCTTTCTCAGAATTTAGGAGTATCAGATGTTATTACGATTGTCTCTGATTTAGGAAATAAAATTCCAGACAAATCATGGATGCTTTATCTTCTTGAACTCTTTAACAAACAACACATTCCTGTTGAACTCAATCTCATTTGCTCATTTAATGATGATGGAAAATTCCATGCAATATTTGAAGGTGAAAACAAATACGAATTTAAGATAAAACCAATAGTAGGCAATTCATATCTGCGCCAAATAATCATGGAACCATCAAAACAAAGAATTGCTTACCATCTAAAAGATGAAGTTTCTGGTCAGACTGAATCTTTCTTCATTGATGTAGATGGAAATTCATTTGATTTTTCCATATCAAAACATTTTACAGGTCTTGAATGGCATAACAGAGTGGGAGATACACCTTATCCCATAAGATACGAAGTTGAAATATCAAACCTTGCCTATGGCATAAATGACAACTCTTCTGACTTGGAATCTTTGGTGTATTATCCTTACAACCAATTATTGTCAGATGATGAAGGTCTTGCAAAAGAATATCCTGTCACTTTTGATAATTTTGATATTAGGAATAGATTTATCACTTACAGAATTAGCACTGGCAAACATAACATAGAAATCGTAAATAAATTCTTCAAGCCACATTTATAACAAAAGATAAAACCTAGATAAAAAAACGAGCTTAAAATTATACCAGTATTTTAGCAATGCAATGGAGAACACAAATTAATGAAGCTAGTGCATTTTATCGGCATAAACTCCAATTACATAATTCCTATTGTTTTATTTCTGGGATCTTTTTTCATTTATTCGTATAATCTAGAAGGACAGCCTTGGCATGGAGACGAGGTTGTCTATCTTAGCTGGGCTGGAAATTATATTCATTTGATAATGAAGGGAGATTTTGCCAATCCGTGCTTAGTGTCTCTTGACAACTGTCACCTTTTGTATCATATACCTGCATATGGTCTGACCTATAGCCCAATTCGAAATCTTTTGATTGGTTTTCCAATGGATGTGAGAAACCAAGACAGTGGATACTTTAACATTTGGGCCTGTTACTGGCAATGTACTGACCATGTCAATCTGCCTACAGTTAAAGAATTTACTGCCGGCCGACTCCTTTCCCCCCTTTTTGGTTCACTGACCATAGTTATTTCATTTTTAATTGGAAAATTCTTTTTTAACAAATACGTCGGCATTATATTTTCACTTCTTTTCTTATTTTATGATCTTTGGTTGTGGTACAGCAGGAGTGTGATGACTGAGGTCCACTACATTTTCTTTAGCATGCTATCGCTTTTGCTTTTGCTTTATGCTTTCAAAACTGGTCACTTGAAAATTAGATATTTAATTTTAAGCGCCATTACGTTTGGTTTTGCCTTTACTTCAAAGATGCTGTCTGTGGAATTCTCCGGATTGTTTCTTGGCATTATTTTGTTTGGGAGCATGTTCAAAAGAGAGACTGATTCTACTCTTGGCAAAGTGTCTATACCTAAAATCTGTCTGCCTGCCTTCCTCTTTATTGTAATAACAGTCTTGTCGTTTTTTTTGACTCTACCGGGATTTTATGAAAATCCATTGCACCAAATTGCAGTGACAAAGATTGATATGGACAATTACAATCGCGATGTTTGGTATATCGGATATCCAACTATTCACGGCATTCAGATTAAAAACATGATGACAGTTTTTCATTATGTTCTCTTTCCAAGTTTTATGGAGAAGCAAATACTTGAACCAACTTCCAATCAGTTTGGCAATTTTAGCTTGACTTCTCCTCTCACCTATTCAAGTATACCATTAAGCATATTTTTCTTCATTGGACTAGGATATCTAATCTACAGAATTAGAAAATTCAAAAATTATGCACGTGAAGGCGTAGTTCTAATTTGGTTCATTAGTACTTTTATTTTCACGCTTTTGATAGCAAAGGATTTTTCTCAAGAGCGATATCTCTTACCTCTTTTGATTTCAATCATTTTTATTGCCTCTTATGGATTTTGGAATTTCATCAATGGTATAAAATATCACAAAACAAAAATTGCTTTTTCTGCATGCTTTGTATTTGCCCATTCTACGACCTCCTTGTTGGACTGGAACAAGTTTTATTTTTCTCCAGGTATGGTGTGGACCAGTCCACTTCCTTTTGGAACTCTACAGGGATCACTTGACAATCCATTTACATTTGCTGTAAATGCAACATTTGTGGGATTTTTGCTTTTTATGGCAGTAATTCTATTTCGAGAACGAATCCATAAACCAACAGGTGACAGAAAGAAAAATCAAGAAAACCTACCTATAAGATAACTGTTCTCATTTTACTTACATTTTGTAACAAATGAGTCCAAATTAAGATCAAGATGGTGTCTAGATCTTATCAGATTAATATTTACATTATTTTTATGTAATTTACAAAGTGTTAAAAAGTCACTAAACCACGAACATACATGAGTGATTCTGATCATGACTCTCAAATAGAAAACATCGCGTCACAGATTATTTCAGATAAAACTTCACTTGATGAACAAAACCCAAAGACATTGCAAAAATATTATGATTATGTAAAGACAAATTTCAAGCTAAATGAAGACGATGCAATTTTACTAGTAAATGAGGCCTTTTTGTATCTAAGACTAAAGAGCACTGATTTTGATCCTCTCCAAGAAGGTGATAAGTTCGGGGCGGGTTTTAGCTAAATTATATCTTTCATAAAAAAATTTTAGAGCATTCCCTTTTATCTGGGCGATTTTTTCATCTAGTTATTGTCTGATGATTTGATAAATTCAGTAAAACAATTGATGCAGCTTGGCAAAGGCGATTCAGGAAGACTTGAATACATACTTGAGATGTTAAATACTGGCCGCGTATTGCCATTTTCTGATCAAAAATACTTGGAAAACATGATTCCACTATATCTGGGAGTGCAGGATCAAGAATCTGTACAACAAAAATACGATCATATTTCTGAACAGCAAAAAGAAATAGAAAACCTCGCCCAGAGACTGGTAAATCTTGAAAGACATGGGTTTGAAAGTTATGTTGGAAAAAAGACAGTCTTCTTTTTTGTTACTGTCTTTGTGGGTTGGAATGCATTACAGGCATATAGTACAGCATTTTTGAACATGTTTTTGCCTGTTAGTTTGATTCAGTATTTTTTTCCGCTAAACTTACTTACTAACTTTCTTCATTATCAAGTAGTGCAGTTTGTCTTTACTGCAATGATGTATGCTTGGCTGTTCATCGGCTTTATTCATCTTGCCAGATTTATCAGATCAAGAAAAATTTCCACTCAACACTAGAAATTCAAATGACGTTTGTTATTTAAAATATGACAAATACTCGTTTTGGTTATTCTAAAAGTTTTTTTAAATTTTGATACTCATTTGCCGTAATATCGCCTTTAGCTAGTCTTTCTTGTAATATTCTAAGACTGCGATTATCTGGATGTATCCGTTCATCTGTAAATTGGGAACTGGTGCGAATTTCTTGTACTTTTTTTGCTTCTACTTTTTCTGGCTCTTTTTCATCTCCAGTAACTAGATTTACTGTAACTTGACTTGAAATCTTTTTGGCTAGTGCTCCAAACACCATAAAACCAAGTCCTGTAAGTGCTAACCCTACAAATGAATATTGTATAAGGGGAACAACTGTGCTTCTAGATGGATAACCCATCTGCTTAAGTATAGAGCCACTGCCGGCACCTGGTATTGAACCACTCGTTGACCCTCCCATCATCGTTCCCATCATATAGTGTACCATCTGAGACATGAGAGTTGGTGTATCTAGATAACCCGGGACTGAAATTAAGACAAGGACTAAACCAATTATTACAGTTCTGATTCTCATACAGTTTCAAATAAAATACGGGATAATAATCAGTTGTTTGTATCAGAATAGAACATCATTTGGCCAAAGGAAAATATCATAAATGGAAATATCGCATGAGTTTGTATCATTATTCATGTTTGCAGATAGGATTGAAGCCGGAAAATTACTGTCAGAAAAACTAGATCTCAGAGGTAAAAATTCTCTAGTTCTTGCAATCCCTAGAGGAGGGGTTGTAGTTGGGAACCAAATTGCGTTGGCCCTTGGTTGCAATCTAGATGTTGTTATATCAAAAAAGATCAATCCTCCAAATCATCCAGAATATGCAGTAGGTGCAATAATGCCTGACGGCACCATACATTGGAATCAAGATACGACTCAATATCTGAACCATCCATATTTTGCAAATGAGATAAATGAAAAGAAAAAAGAATCCCAAAGGCAGCTTGAGGAATTTCGAGGTAATTCCACCTATGACCTGAAAAACAAAACTGTGATTTTGGTAGACGATGGAATTGCTACAGGAGCAACAGTCTTTGTCATATTAAAATGGCTTGCAAAAAATAACCCAGAAAAAATCATTGTAGCCTCACCTGTCATCCCAGCCGATACATATGAACAACTCAAAAAAATGTCAGATATAGTAGCATTATTGGTTCCTACCACATTTAATGCTGTAAGTGATTTTTACCAAAAATTTGATCAGGTTTCAGAAAAAGAGGTAATGTCTATTTTAAGAAAATACTGCTAAATTTAATCAGAAATAAAATTCACAGTTTACAAATTAACTTTAAACACTAATTATGCCGCTATTTACCAGATATTGTATTCCTTTGACAAAATCACTATCCGATATCTGGCCACTTGCCCACCAGCCTGCACTTGTTTTAACCCAGGTAGGTATCTGATGTGACAAGCTAGAATCAGGCTGGGCATGCGGAATTTTCATTATTCCTTGTTTTATCAAATATTGTACTCCTTGAGCAAACTCTGAATCACCAATTTGTCCCTCAGACCACCATTTTGCATTGTTTTTAATCCAAGACGGGATTTGCAAATCAACATGTGTCCCAGAATTTTCAAACATGTTGGTATTAATCAAATCATATTTGGTTGGAAAAGTAAGATCAAGAGCTGAAATGTCTGCATTTTCTGACTTGGGTATAAGATGAAGATACACTAGCGCACCTGTTTCTTTATCATATCCTATCTCGTTTGTGGCAGTTTCCGTGTTGTTTGCAACGGAAATCACATCTATTTTGGAGCCATTGAAATTTTGAGTTTTTTCAGAAACACCAGGTATATTTTTATCAATATTGATTGGAATTGGTGCCATGACAAGAATAGGAATGCCGCTTCCATCCGAAGTCTCATTATAAAATCCGGTTTTCAGATCCAATATGTTGTTTGATTGTGTTTTGGTACCATTGAGAATACTGGTTATGCTGACACTTATCTTATCAGTACCAACGTGCTCTCCAAAGGTGTATGTTTCAATAGATGGTACTTTGTCAAATTCTGTATAATATGTTATAAAATCACCTGGATGAACGCAGATGCTTTCTGATTGACATTCTATGTTAGGCTGTGATAACGCAAAAGCATTTCCTGACATGTTTGTAATTCCTGCAATCACGATTAATATTATGAAAATTTTCAGCTTTTTCATAAGAATCGGTCCCCCAATTCTCATTTAATCGCTTGGGTTGGCTTTGTTGATTGTTAGATTAAATTTTAGCGCATGGTAGGAAATGAACTAAAAGACACTAGATATGACGAGGATATGTTTATCAGACCGGTTTATAATGATAAATCATGTCTAAAAATGAAAAATCTGCAAAAAATTGGACCAAGTTATGGGATGAATATACTGCAGCACTAGAAAAATGGAGAGTATCATTTCAATCATTACAGAAAGCAAGTAACGACGTTCAGACAAAATACAATGAAGTGATGGAAAAAGCACTCCATGAATCAAGCCAAAGCAACATGAACCAGTTTCTTGATAGTTGGAAAAATGCGATGAGCAAATCTGGTTTAAATGCATTAAAACAATTTGGTGAGAATTGGCAAAAATCAATGGACCAGTCAGGAATGGATCAGCTTAAAACATACGGCGAGATGATGACAAAATTTGCCGAAACATGGGAAAAGATGTGGCGAAAATAAAATCACATATTGTCTCTCATGAAAATAAATTGGCGTGACCCTTTACTCAGAACTCGGGAGATTGCTTCCCACTGAATTGGTGCCAATGCACTTCATTCACTTGATGGCTTCTGAAGGGCCACGCACGTTCAATCCATCATTCTGCACTGAACGAGCATTACATATTATAGGAATTACAACTATTTAACATAATATCATTATTATTACATTTAAGAAACAACTCATGTTAGTTTTTTTATAAACTATCCTAGAAAAACAGGAAATTTTATACTCTTACATGTGATCATTTCATTTTATGTTTTTCTAATGTCTTTTCAATCAAATACATGAATTTAAAAAAGGAAATGCCGTTAAGAATTTGTTCATAATTGGAAAATGAAGATTTAGGAAAATGTCTTGACGAGTGCCTAAAAATACTAGATGATAACGTGAATATCCTTTCTGATATGGAGTATGAACTAAATCAGCAAAAAGAGGATGAACTAGTTCCGGAAATGCAGCTTACTGATTTGATTGAGATGAGTCAGAATGTGGCAGATTCTTCTAGACTAAAAAAGGCAGAGTTTACTTTTATGCAACGATATTTAGAAAAATCAAACTCATAAAAAATCACATTCACAAGCAAAAAATAGTGCTCGTATCACAATAAGTATGACATGAAAGACATTAATGAAATTATGCCAAAGATACCTCATATGAGGTGGGGTGCATTACTGAACAAATATCCTACAAATGATAAGGTAAAACAGATGAACAAAATATTTCCGCACAATGGCAAGTGGCATACCATTTTTGAGGAGGAGGAACAGATGTTTGTAGATGGAGTACGTATATGGAAAAAAGACATGAATGCATGGACATGAAATTTATCCAATTGAAAATAAATTCTACTTTCAAAAAAAGATAAAAACGGGCTGGATTGTTAGTAACCCAGTTGGATGATTCAAAGTCACTTTTAGAGGAAGCATATGATCTCTGTCAGGAGGGCGAATATACTCTGGCCCTTGAATACTATGATCTTGTTCTCTTTAAGGATCCAAAAAATCTGATGGCTCTAATTGACAAAGGTGTTACACTACAAAATCTTGAGAAATATAGACAGGCAATAAAATGCTATGATAAGGTGCTGCAAATAGATCCTGCAAACAAAACCACACTTGTCAACAAAGGTTCAGCCTTACACAGCATTGAGAAATATCATGACGCAATTGACTGCTATAACATGGCATTAAAGATTGATTCTAAATATGCCATGGCAATTGCATACAAGGGATTGGCCCTAGGTGAGCTTGGATTGCTAAAACAAGCAATAAAGTGCTTTAATGACGCATTAAGAATTGACAAAAAATACGATCTTGCACTAGACAACAAATCTATTGCATTGCAACTGCTCAAAGCCAATGATAAACTAAAACCAAAATTGCAAAAACCATGATGTGATTATAGAGCATTTTGTAGTAAGATTAAACTAGAGAAAATCTGATCTAGTCCATATGAAGTACTTTTTTGTTCTAGTTTTACTAATTTCGATTCCAGCATGCTATGCAGCTTCTTTTGCGCCTGGAAGTACGGTGCCTTTTTTCATAAATGACGGTAATCTGGATACAAGTCATAAAGCAATCATGACAATATCTACTTCGGAATTGGTAGATTTTACAATTAACGGCATACCTATTTCAGGTCCTAATTCCATGACAGAAACTGCAGTTGACTCGGGAGTCTTTCAGCTTTATCTTAGCATTCCATCAACAGTAAATGGAAAACCGGTCAAAGACGGTGACGTGGTTGTGATGACGTACCACGAAAAAGCAGACTATTCTGGAAATCCCACCGACATTACACAATCTGTCACAATATCTGTAACTCCATCTGTACCTATCTCTTCATCACAAAATAGAGTTGGCATTGGGCAAACTTTTTTGCTCCAACTTTATGCACCAAACTGGAATCTTGATTCTTACACACCGGATTCCATTCCTCTAGATATGGTAGAATTTCGAGATGGAGGTTTAGTTACAACTCTGGCAGATTCTGCATTTAATATCCCTACAGGTGATATACGAGAGACAGGACCTGACACAAATCTTTTTGCAGCCCAAGTAAAAATTCCAAGGCAGGTTGATGGAATTCCACTAGACATTGGCTCTACAATAGAATTTAGCTTTACAGATAAAACTGAGAGTTCTTCACCTGCAACATCACATGTTCTGGTAACAATTGGTCATGAAAATTTGCAAAACGCTTCACCATATGTGATTTCTCCACCTAGTGTTACAACTCTGAATTCCATTAAAGGCGCGGCAAATCTATGGTGCGGTCTTCATCCAAGTGATTCAAGTTTTACAAAGATACTGCAAATTCTAGTTGATAACAATTATGTTACAATTACAAAATCAGGTACTACACAAATTCCCTTGTGGTTTAAGCATACCTCTTGTTGGTGGTCTAGTGGAAAGATTGCAGACAATGACTTTCTTTCTGGAACACAATTCTCACTAGACAAAGGGTTTCTAAAAATCTGATTCAGTTTTATACACAAAGTCACAAACATCTTCATTTTAACCCTTAAATAGAAAACAAAATTAGCCAAATCAATAGATGAAGTTTATTTTTGTAATTACAATTTTATTACTTGCACTTTTGTTGCAAACTCAATCAGTATATGCAACAGGCGTAGGATTTGATAAAAAAGCATACACCTGGACAAGCCCAGTACACATCTTGATTTATGCACCAGATTTTGACTCTGATCCAAACCTTATAGATACAATCGATGTTTCTGTATCCACAAGTGGTCATACCATATCTCCATACCAACTGGCAGAAACAGGAACTCATACAGGAATATTTTCTGGCAATGTGACCCTTACAGGAGATCCGCTTCTCAAAGGAACAAGTGGAGTAGATGGAAAAGGTGAGACCCCCAGTGGAGCTCAAGGTGGGCACGGTCCAAATGACGGATTCCTGCCATCTGAAAACAGTGACGGCGTAACAGTTTCCTTTGAGTATAACAGAGATCAAACCGTAACAGGCTCTGCTCTTATACAATGGAACGTTGGTCAGATAAAATGGCTTGAGCAAAACTATCAAACAAATGCACAAGGTGTATTGCAAATAATAGATCCTGACATGAATCTTAATCCAAAAGCAATAGACAAATTTGAAACCAGCATATGGTCTGACTCTGATTCAGGAGGAACAAAAATTACAATGTCAGAGACAGGAAAAGATACAGGAGTTTTTCAAGGTATTGTATTTTTTACTGCTGATCTCCCGTCTTCTGGAGGAAGACTCCATGTTATAGAAGGGGACACAATTACTGGAGAATATGTAGATAGGACACTTCCTTATCCACATTCGCCATCTGATGATGTATCTCTTATTACAACCACCATTGTTGGAAAGACCATTGTACCACTAGAGCAAGTAAATTCAAACAATCCAAGAATCGTGGATTATTTGGGAAATACCATAACCACAGCCAAGGTAAACCAACAGATACTGATTGAAGCTGATCTAAAAAATATGCGACAAAAAGATCAACCCTTTACATATTTTGTGCAAATTGAAGATTCTAACGGTGTCACGTTATCATTATCTTGGATAACAGGGACACTAACTGGAAACCAATTTCTTAATCTGGGAGAATCCTGGACGTCTCCATCTTCTGGTAAATACACTGCACAAATCTTTGTCTGGCAAAGCTTATCAGAACCAAATGTGCTGTCTCCACCTCTGTCAACTACCATAACTGTGGCATAGTTTGTAAATGTCAGCTAACAAGAAAAGCACGAGTTCTCTCCAAAAAAGATAGTGATTTTTTAATAGGATATCTTTATGTTCAACACTTTTTGATCTGGTTTTTAGATCTTATTTGGTTTCTGGTGTAGTAGATACTACCTCTCCCTCGCCAAACCTTGATGCATAAATTACTTCATGATGATTTTTGGCAAGTTCTGCAATCCATTCTTTGCGCTGACTTGATTCTATTTTTGAAAGATCATATGGACACATGACAGATCCGCCAATATCATCAAAACGACGATGTGTTTCACGCTCCAGTTCTAATTCAACTGACATTCCATCAATAGTGGATACATCTGGAACAATTCTTGAAACTATTCTAAATGGTGATTGTAAACCAGATAGTATCATTTCTATGTCTTTCTTGCAACTTTTCATTATTTCATCGCGACTGCGGTAACTCTGATGTATTTGATACACGCGTAGTTTTTTACTTTCAAAATGTTCAAGAGGTATTCCATATCCTAACATTTTAAGTACAATAGAACCAGAATCACCTTCTGTGGCATATACACACTGTTCTCCTTTTTCCAATCCATTTTTTAGAAATCGAAATTCTAACATTCTTGCATATTCAGAATCCTCATAAAGTAGCGCAATATGCTTTTTTGAATTTACCGAATCTATAAACTTGATTGGTATATGATTTCCCTCCTCATCTGTTGTTTATACACCATTGATGATTGCATCTATGTATCATATGTAATCTATATAGTTATTCAACAAAACTTGGTAAACTAGCTAAGTGCTTTCAATGTTAGCTAAATACATGATATCAACATCACAAAATAATTACTTGTAATGAAAATTTTTCTTAGCATTTCAACTGGTAAGGCGTACTTGTAAAATGGTATCATTTGATGAAGATAATATGCAAAAGGCCCTTGTCACTCTTGCTATAGAGCAGGCATTAATCCAATTTGATAATGCGTCATATGAAATAGTCATAAACAAGCTACTCACTGATTTTGACTGTCACTTGTTAGATTGTTATCAAAATCCTCAATATTTGAAAAAAACATTAGTTGAACTATATGGTGATTCGTACAAAGTTCTTGTGGAGTTGATCAAGGAAAATCTTGGCGAATTTTTAACTAGAAAAGGCATTTCAAAATTTTTTTATGGATTGACCGAAAAATAATCTTGGTATAAAATTGATGACAAAGAATCCCCTGATCAAAAAGATAGAATTATCTAAATAACAAGTAGATAAAACTTCAATATTCCGATACTGAAAAGAACGCTAAACTTGAATATGTGATACTCATTTCATAAAACAGCGTTGCAAACAAAACAAGACCTAAAACAAGAACGCGATTCCATGCCTAAAACAAAAAAAATTGCTGAAATTCTTGGAATTATGGCTGAAAGACGTCATGGCAGAGAATGGCTCTTAAAAGAAATTAAAAAACATCATTTGAAAATCTCACCTAAAACAACGTTAAACAGCAACGAAGTTCTCCATAGTTGTTCTCCGGATTTTATTACAAGATTATATCGAGCTTTGAAGGGGGATTATATCACAGGCTTCGAAGATGCCCAGACTCTAACTAAGACATATCATTGGCTCTTTACTGATATCATAGGAGGCTCTAACCCCACTATTCCAACAAATGATCAAATAAGAAAGATTGTAGTCTTGAACGAATTGATGGCTAGAACTGAAACTTTTAGAAATAGAAATCCTACATCAACTGTCATTTTGCCGGTAGGTGATGGTGTTGCAGTTGGTTTTGGTGATAGCCCAGAAGAACCACTACATCTTGCAATGGAGCTTCACAAGGCATTATACAGATACAACGAATCAAAGAGCGGCAAAGAAAAACTTGCAATAAGAGTAGGAATTGATATGGGACCTGTCTATTTTGTAAAAGATCTGAACGGAAAAGACAATGTCTGGGGTCCTGGCATAATATTGACAAGGCGTGTCATGGACTTGTGTGGCGAGATGAATATTTTTGCGTCAGCTAGGATTGCAGAAGATATACGCAAACTATCTCCTGAATACGAAAAGATACTTCATCCAATTGGTAACTATTCAATAAAACATAGCGAGGAACTTTTCATCTACAATATTTACGGAAATGGTTTTGGAAATAAAACTACTCCAAGAAAAGCAAAAATCATGGCTTCTAATTTACAGCGTGATATAAGGACAGAAAATAATTTTTCGTTCAATGAGATTGGGATTAAACTTGAAATTCTTGATTCAAAAACATGGCTTACTAGACATACCTGGGTTTGGAAAGTAGTCAATAATTCAAAAGTACCTATGGATCAGGTGTTTTACACTCTTGACGGTGATATTCCAAAGGAATTTGGCGATATGAATGTTTTAGTAAAAGATGATCACAACAACACATTTGAGATTCTAAGTGTTAGTGTAAACAGGCCTTACCACAAGGAGTTCAATGTACAACTTAACAGACCAATTAAACCAAAACAAAAGAAAACAATTATCATTCAATATGATTGGGAGGAGCCTGAAAGAACTTACTTTTACAACCTTGCGTCAGGTTGTAAGCGTTTCAATTATTCGTTAACTGTTGACAAGGGCGTAGAACTTAATCCAAAAATATTCAAACTCAACGCAGAAACGGGATCTAAGATAGATGTTAGTCCGCCACCTATCATTACCGGTGACAATAAAAAAACAATGATTGACTGGTCAACAAATGAATTAAAAGTAGATGAAGCATACCAATTTAATTGGTAAATTGTGAAACATCATGGAATATTTTTAGCATGATGTTATGAGGAAAAATTTTAATCGATAAACAAAATTGAAAAATTCTCTCTTTCTTGGAAAAGGATTGATATTTGAAAACCAGAAGATTGAATAGATGAGTTAACATTTGATAAAGTAATTTGCAATCCAAGCAAGACAGTGCCAGTGATATGTCATCAAATGAAAAAACAAGACAGATAGGAGAAGTTCTTGGGCTTTTAGAAGAGACACATAGAGGTAAGGACTGGATTTTACAAGAAATAAAAAAACACGGTATCAAGATATCTGTCAAACCAACTATGGATGGTTATAAGCTGCTAAACTGCTGCAGCCATGATTTTATTGCTACACTTCTGGATGCTCTGAAGGGAAACGACATCATTCCACCTGATGGAGTTCAGATGAAGACATATCACTGGTTCTTTAGCGATATTGTTGCAGGTTCAAACCCTTCAATACCTACCAAAGCTCAAGTGAGTAAAATCATTGCACTAAATAATCTGATCGTACAAACGCAGACTTTCCAAGAACGAGATGCTGCAGCCACCATAATATTACCTACAGGAGATGGTCAGGCAATAGGCTTTGGTGACAACCAAGAAAAACCATTGCGTCTTGCAATCGAGCTTCACAAGGCATTATACAGATACAACGAATCAAAGCGAGGCAAGGAAAAACTTCTTCTTAGAATAGGAATAGAATCAGGACCCGTCTATTTTGTAAAAGATCTTGAGGGAAAAAACAATGTCTGGGGTCCTGGCATAATTATGACAAGGCGTGTCATGGACTTGGCTGGAGACACGCAAATTTTTGCTGGAGGACAAATTGCAGAAGAGCTAGTAAAACAATCGCCAAAGTACAAAGATATGATGCATCTTGCACAAAATTACAAAACCAAGTATGGTGAAATGGTTACAACATACAACGTCTTTGGAGAAGGGTTTGGCAACAAGTCTGCACCACTCAAACCAAAGAAAACAACAAATGCCAGTCGCAGTGTCAAGGCATCAAGTAATTTTACATTTAATTCGATAGATGTGGCACTTAAAATTACCAATGCAAAAACAATGCAAACTCATCATACGTGGACTTGGAATGTCATCAACATATCAAAAAAACCAATCTCTAAAATTTTCTATTACCTAGACGGTCAGGTTCCAAAAAAATTTGTTGATATGAATGTGAAAATAACGGACGGAGATAAAAACAGACAAAAAATAAGCGACATCACAACAGACAGACCTTTTCACAAGGAATTTCACGTGATATTAGTCAAGCCTCTTTTGCCAAAACAGGAAATTAAACTAGTCCTAGAATATGATTGGCAAGAGCCTGAGAGATTCTTTTCTTACAAATTTTTGTCAGGGGCAAAAAAATTCAAGTATAGCTGTATGGTTCCAAAGGAAATAAATCTGAAAAATAAAGTCTTAAAAATTGATACTGGCACAGGATATAGGGTGCATGCAACGCCTCCCTCTACAATAAAACGCATAAACAACATGGCAATAATAAGCTGGGAAAAATCCAATATTATTCCACAAGATGCATACGAATTTTATTGGTAATATTTCATCTTTGTACAAATAATTTTACATTATGGCTTTTATTATGACTGTAAAAGTAATTTGGCTGGCTGTTACTTCGATATCTATCTTTTTGAATCTGAACTGTCGCAAGACTGAACTGTATATTTCGTACAAGTATAGCGACCACTTTTTGCCAAGATTGTGCTGAATTATAAAACGATGTATGCCGTAATTTACATCGTGTGTATACTTGTGACTTGAGATTCGAATCAGTGTCTCTACTACATCAATAGATGACATTGTGTGATGCTCTTGTCGTAATCTGTAAATAATTTTCTTAGTTGAGATTCTTGCAATTGATTTTGCAATTTCGGTAACCTCTTTTTCTGTGAATTTTTCAAGAAGCTTTATCAGCAGGACTTTGCGGATGGGTATGTAATCAGATAGTGTGGACGCTGATCTGTTTACAAGATACTGCACAAGCATCTGGTCTATTATCATGCTTTTGGAAATTGTCTCGTCTTTTGACAATTGCTGTAATTTTGCTAGGCTGCTCTTGTCAAGATCAAAGTTGGCGCTCTGCTTTAGGTTAGGCTGCACTTCGCATTTATGATACATGATAACTATTTTACCATTTTCTTTGCAAGCGGATGAAATTTTGATCATCAGTCATGGCTTTGTGTTTTGGCAAAATTTGCCAAAGTTTGATTCTAATTTATGGAACTAATTTTGGCATTTAATTGTGACAAATCCTTGACAAAGCATTGATCAAATTTTTAATGAAATAAATCTCTATAATATGGATAAGAGTTTTCTGAAAATTTAGTGCCTAATGTATCCGGTGTTAAAAATATGAAAATATTAAATTTTTGCAAATTGTTTTATCCAAAAAGCGATCCAAAATGAAATTATTTTAATCTTTCCAAGATTGGAAAGCATAATCTTTTATATTGACAATATAGGTGAATAATGGGTTTGGGGTTGGAATTAAAACATTCATCATTAGGTATTATGGCTATTTTTGCAGTTACAATAATTGCGCTGATTGGATTTTCCAGTCATGATGCTTATGCTACAGATTTTGTCATTACGGATGCTGCTTCATGCGCTACTTTGCCCAACTTCCAAGATTTTATTAATTACTTAGGACAGGACACATGTAGAATTTCAGGCAGCCCCCTTACACTAAATTCAACTGATTCCCTTACCATAGACGGTGGGATTGCTCTTGAAAATGACAACACTATTATCAACAATGCAGGAGCTACCATCACCGTTGTCTCTGGCAGCATACTACAACATGGTAACATCAATAACTTTGGTACCATAGAAAACAACGGTACTCTTTCCGTTGAATCTAACGTGATCACAAACGATCACATCATAAACAACCATGGCACTATCATCATAGGTGCTGAGGCCAGTCTTACAAACAACCTAGCAGGCACCATCACCAATTTCGATGGCGGTTCCATCTCCAACCATCAATTTATCAATAATCATGGCACCATCCACAACAACTCCGGCGGCGCCATCACCACCAGCGGTGACATCAACATCAGCTCACCTTCCACCTTCACCAATTCCGGCACCATCACCATCAACTCCGGCGGCTCCATGACCATAAACGACAACCCAATAGACAACAATGTCGGTGGCATCATCACCAACAACTCAGGTGGCTCCATCTACATCTACGGCGGCACCATCAGCAACTCCGGCACCATCAGCAACTCCGGCAAGATTGACGACGCAGGCATCATCAACAACAACGACGGCATCAACATCAACTCCGGCGGCACCATCACCAACAACTCCGGCGGCACCATCACCAACAACTCCGGCGGCATCCACAACTCCGGCACCATCACCAACGCAGGCACCATCACCAACAACTCCGGCACCATCAACAACTTCGGCGGCAACATCAACATCAACTCCGGCGGCATCATAAACAACAACGGTGGCGGCAGCGACAGCACCATCAACAACTACGGCACCATCACCATCAACTCAAATGGCACCATCAACAACAATATCGGT
>DASSAF010000199.1:0-2247 GCA_035685565.1 Nitrosopumilaceae archaeon
TTGAACGGATGTTGTTTGGATTATCGGTATTTGGTTTGCTGCCAGACAGATAGCTTGAGTTATTCAAAAAATATCGTTCGTCGGAGAAATCAGTTGTTATCACAGTATTAGTTGTGGTATCTATTGCAAAAAACGCCAAAAGTGATAAAGTTGCAAGAGATAGGTTTTGTGAATTTGAGGTTTTCATATTAGCAATCACATCCATGCTAATCTTCGAGGTTATTAATAAAATATCGTTCAGATTTACAGCTACATATGAAAAATATGCTTTTTTTATGCCTTTGATAAAAACCTGTTCTTGCCTAAATCTAGTTTGATTCCAGCCTGTTCAGCAGTTTTCTTGAAAAATAGGTTAAAAATCATTCCTAGCATAACATCTGGTGGTGATATTCTAATCAAATTTTATGAATAATATTTTATAAATGCAAAAATTAACCACAAATATTGAACGTCCAGATTCTAGTCAAGGGCATCAGGGGAATAATTCCAGGAGGACTATCTGTAAAAGACTTTAGTGTTGTGACACAGACCAGCTATGAGACCGCAAAACAGATACTAGACAACTTTATGCAAAACGGCATTGGTGTTTTCCAGGATGGCCAAATACATTTTCAGGATAATGACAAGCTAAAAACCAGTTTGTTTGCATTAAGAATGGGTGCCCCAATTGATGAGATTTCACAAATTTTAGACTGGAAGGATTTTGAGGCACTTGTCTCAGAAATTTTGGAGTTACGTGAATTTGATGTCACAAGAAATCTGACCTTAACCAAGCCAAGAATGCAAATCGATGTTATTGGCGTAAAGGCAGGAGTGGCACTTTTAATTGACTGCAAACATTGGAAGAGGCTTAGTTACTCTGCATTAGAGACTGCAGTTAACAAACAAATTGAAAGAACAAAGCAATATGTTACCAAAGAAAAGGTACGTGCTGCACTACCTGCCATAGTAACACTGTACCAAGAGGAAGTCAAATTCATCAGCAAGGTTCCCATAATACCCATATTTCAGCTAGATTCTTTTTGTGACGAATTTTATGGAAGACTAGAAGAGATGGATTTAGAGCAAAGTGAATAAAAAGAAAGCCGTAGTCCCTATCAAAAATCCCTGTGTAATTCTCATTGCCCTGTCAAGCGATTTTGAATAGTTCTCAAGTTGTTTTGGCCCCATTACTTTGACATCTGTTTCCTGCTGTAGTGTCTCAAACATTGCGGGGGAAAGATTCTGCTCTGCCTTTTTTGCCAGATTCAGATACCAAGAGGCAACTTCTTGCGATTCTGACAGGCTTCCAAAATAAAAATAACCATACTTGTTTCTTGCCTCTCTTGCCTTGTAGTGAGAGTCAGAAGTACATACATCAAGCAAAGTATATCCAGATTTTGAAAGTGATGCTACAATTTCTTCACGCAGACCATTTCTCATGTTGTTAGAGTCTGCCCAGCCAAGGAAAAATTTCTCATTATTAATTTTCAGACACATCATTCCTACTTTGCCAGGACCAAGATCGTCTGCCTGAATTTTCAAGTTTTCCGAGTTTGCATATCCAATTTCTAGTGGATATGCTTCTTTTGTTATCAATGTATCAAGGTTTGATTTTGCTGCTTTTAGGAGATCGTCCGAGTCTTGTTTTAAAATTTCTTCTCCCATTGCGTTGTGACTGTCAACGATCAAGATTTTTTCAAATCCGCGGTTTTTTCCATATTGTTCAAGCTCACTTTTAACATAGAGTGGCACATCTTCCATTCCATGTGGCGATAATGATAAAATCAAAAGTGCTGTTTTACCAAAAAGCATTCCAACCGCACGAGCTTTGTTTACTTGAACTATAACAGGTTTGGTGCAATCAAAACCTTTGTGAATTATAGAACTTGTGGTAAGACTAGAAAGATAAGCGTCAACTTGAGATTTTGATGGCAAGTTAAGTGAGTGGTCAGAGACGCTATGCATGACCATTGCAGAGTAGTTCAGATTTTTGTATATCAGATAAGGAATGTTGCTTCCCCCGATTGGATGAAATGGTCCTGGATGGACGTCAGGTACAACTAGTCGACATTCATTGTTTTTTGTTTTAAATAAAATTTGAAATGTAGACACCTTGGTTGGTTGGGAGCGTTCCTCCATCAAAGTTTCCATCTCAGAAGGATCGTTTCTTGTCCAAGCTGCCACGTAGGCTTGCAATACTTTGTGTGTTCTTGGAACTTTGATACCAGCTGCTCTATCTGACAACAGCGTCCAAGCTGTTGCAAG
>DASSAF010000200.1:0-2817 GCA_035685565.1 Nitrosopumilaceae archaeon
CTCACTTACACTAGTAGGAATTTCAAACGATCTTACATTCAAAGATCGACTTGACCCTAGGGTCCTAAGCAGCCTAAGTGAAGAGGAAATTGTATTTACAAACTATAGTGTAGGTCAAATCAAAGAAATTTTAGAAGAAAGAATCAAAGTTGCTTTCATTTCCAAAGCAATTGAGCAGGCGGCAATAAACCTCTGTGCTGCAATGGCAGGGCAAGAACATGGTGATGCAAGACGAGCCATTGATCTTTTACGTGTAGCCGGAGAAATAGCAGAACGGGAACAGGTAGACTCTATCAAAGAAGAACACATCAGAAAGGCTTCACTAAAAATGGAAGAAGACAAGGAAACTACTGCACTCAATTCTTATCCACTCCATGAAAAATTGTTAATTTTGGCTGTAATGAAGGCAAACGGAACAACCACGGGAGAAATCTATCATTCCTACAAAAACCTCTGCAAGATAGTAAGACAAAAGGAACTTACCCAAAGACGTATCACCCAAATACTCAGTGAAATAGAGATGACAGGTTTAATCTCAGGAAAAATCATTCATCAAGGAATGCATGGAAGAACAAAAAAATTCAGCCTTACACTACAACCCGATGTAGTAAAAAAATCATTTAAAGAAGATCTAGCACTTGAAGATTTGATTTAAAATTATTCTTTCTCAGCAAAGTCTTTGGTAAAAACCTTCATTGTTGCCAAATTTACAATCACAGCAATTCCAGGAGTTGGTGTCACACCAACACTTGCTTGGTATGCTGTTTGTGTTTGCCAAGCTCCAGAGTTTACAATAAGAGTACCCTTGTACATGTCAAGATCAACAACATGGATATGCCCTGAATGAAAAATATCTGGGACATCATTTATCACCATCATATCTTCTATCTCAGGCGCAATTGGAGTTCGTTTTCCATAGATAGGACTAAGATGTCTTGCTTTTAGTAAGACCCGCATTGCTTTTGCAGGTTGTGAATAGCTAAGACCAGGTGTGGTTCCAACAACATCATCCAAGCTTTGTCCGTGAAACATCAAAATTTTGACGCCATTTAGCTCTATCATAGAAGGGTTACCTAACATGAAGAAATTTTCTCTATTCCACAAACTCAGATTGTGTTTTTCTGGAATTGCAGGTTGGGGCAGAGCTCTTCTACCTGGATCATGGTTTCCCGGAATTATGAAAACCTTGATATGTTTTGGAATTTTGTCTAGCAACTTAGCTGCTTTTAACATCTGCTCGCTGGTATCAACCAAAAGCAACTCCTTGTCCTGATTTGGGAAAATCCCGATTCCGTCTACCACATCGCCGCCAACTAGAACAAAGCGAACCTTCCTTGCCGTTGGGTCTGGACTCGAGAGCCACTCGACAAACTCTGTAAACTCTTTTTCCATGAAATACTTACTTCCTACATGCAAATCAGAGATCAAAACGGCATAGGTCTCTGTCTTTGAACGATTTATGACATGGTCTGGAACGTCTGGTACAACCAAATCTTTTACAATAAAACCACCATTTTTCCCTGGAACAATTGTAAACATTACAAACTGATCCATTAGGAGAGAATTTGCAGTCTCTTGGAGGTCCTTGTTAAACACCAATAGTTCAAGGGAACCTGTAGGGTCATCTACAACTAGTTTTGTTACATCTCGGTCTATCTTTCTCTCCATCAAAAGGCCGGCTACAAAAATTTCCTCTTTAATTTTACCACTTTTGATGGTAGCAATAGGGCTTAGTTTTTTAGATTGAGACCTCTGCAATATTATTTTTAATAATTTTGAATACCGGCTTGCAAAAAGTGCACTAAAACCATCAATTCCTTCTGCCGAAGTAATTTTTTTTGTTGGATCTGATAAAATTACATGATTATTTTCCATGTTTTCATCAATTCCAGAATCAACAAACATTTTCAAATCGTTTTGATTTATCAAAAACAAATTCTGTTTTGTTTTTTCTCTTACTACCTGTTTGATTATTCTCTCAAGCTCCTTTACATCAATTTTTTCAAGGATTTTAAAAGCATCAGGATGAATCTGGAAACCCCGGCTTAACGCATAGGTCAACACAGACGAAACGTCTTCTTTCATCAAGGACTCATAATAGAACTTTTAATTAAATCTGTTTCAAACCATCAACCCTCAAATAGAGTTTAATTCAACTTAAAACATGTTAAAGAAAAAAAGAATTTTAATTGGGTTTGTCTTTGTTGGGATTTTTGCCGCATCGTTTTCAATAGGTGCTGAAATAAAAATACCACCAGAAGATGCTAAAACATTTCTCAAGGAATTTGAACAGACAGTACAAGGAATTGACGCAATTGGAATATTTACACATAATGCATCAATTGGATTACCAATGTTTATCCCAGGTTTTGGAATTGCTTGGGGATTGTTTGCATCCGCATCAACAGGCCTTGCTTTTAGCGCCATTGCGTCTACATCCCCATTATTTGCCAATATACCACCAATAACTATCCTAATAGTATCTCCATTTGGAGTAATGGAACTTGCAGCTTATTCTATAGGAATGTCACGAAGCTTTATCCTCATCTTGAGCATAATTAAAAAAAATCCAATAAAACAGGAAATCCGACCAACCATAATTGAAATAGGAATTGTGATAATCCTTCTACTTGCAGGAGGATTCATCGAATCTACAATGATAAGTCAATACGGATCCAACGTTCATCTAGAATCCTAGATTCGTTTTTATTTTAATATAAAATACAAAACAATAATGCTTGGTCTAAAAATTCATTCTCTTCCAAAATTAAAAAACCCAAACATGATCGCAGCCCTTCCTGATATGGGTAATGTTGC
>DASSAF010000201.1:0-10304 GCA_035685565.1 Nitrosopumilaceae archaeon
GAAAGATGGGAAATGAAGCTTTTGAGAAGGGATTGCCAGAACGACAACTTGTTAATTACCTCACATTAATAGATGGGTTTTCTTGCGAAATGAGTCAAGCAAAAAACCAATTAAAAAATGAATTTAATCCTGCTATTGCAAACGCAAAGAAAAATGGCTGGATAGAAATTTACGAAAATAGAATTTTACTTAAAGGGTATCACGATACTGCGCCTGAAGAAAGAATGATCAAATTAATCGCTTCAAAAAGTCCTGCGGTATCTTCAGTAGATGAAATAGAAGATAAGAGTACACTTGACTCACTGAAAAAAAGGCCTGAATTTCTCACCTTTACTTCAACAAAGTATGTCACAGTAAATCTTACTGAAAAAGGAATAGAAACAGCAAAGAACGTATCAGGTGATGCTGCTAATGTTCTTGTAAGAGCAATTGATGTAGAATCTCTTGCACCTACAGTTTTTGCAGCGAGATCTCATCCACTTCAAGACGTAATTAATGAAGTAAGAGAAATTTTCATTGGATTAGGATTTACAGAAATTGTTGGCAATCAAACTCAATCAAGCTTTTGGAATTTTGATGCACTTTTTACTCCGCAGGATCACCCTGCAAGAGAAATGCAAGACACATTTTATCTTAAGGGATTACATGCAAAAAATATTGGTACTAAAAATCAAATATCAAATGTATCTCAAGTTCATAAAAAAGGATGGAGATATGATTGGAAACTGGAAGAATCTAAAAGATTAGTTTTACGTACACATACTACTTGTGTAACGATAAAAGAGTTGGCGGATACTAGACCTGAAGAAGCCCGAATATTTTCTATCGGCAGGGTCTTTAGAAATGAAAAAGTCAGCTACAAACACTTAGTTGAATTTAACCAAGTAGAGGGAGTAGTAGTTGGGAAGAATGTATCATTGAGAGATTTGATGGGATTACAGAGGGAATTTTATTTGAAGATGGGCATGAAAAAAATAAAATTTTGGCCTACCTTTTTTCCTTACACTGAACCATCTTTACAAACAATGGTATATAATGAAAAGCTTGGAAAATGGGTAGAGCTTTTCGGTATGGGTATTTTTAGACCTGAGGTAACAATTCCACTTGGAATAAAAAATCCGGTTCTTGCCTGGGGTGGAGGAATTGAAAGAATTGCGATGCTCAAATTTGGATTGGATGATGTTCGTGAACTTTATAACAACAACCTTGGTTGGTTGAGGAATGTATCAAAATGCCAGTAGTTACTTTGTATTTTGACAGGCTTACAAGTATCCTTGGTAAAAAAATCTCAAAAGAAAAAATCGTTTCAACATTGCCTTTTATTGGATTGGATATTGAGGAAGAGACAAAAAACTATGTTAATGTGGAATACAGTCCTAACAGACCGGATTATTCAACAGATTATGGAATAGCATCTAGCCTGCAAGGTCTTCTTGGAATAAAAACTGGTATGCCAAAACTTAAAATCAAAAAAGGAAAAGACGCCATAATAGTAAATCCATCTGTAAGAAAGGTAAGACCATTTGTAACAGCTATAGAAGCAAAAAATGGAAAGCTTGAAGATGAAACAATACAGCAGATCATTGTCATGCAAGAGGATCTTCATAACGGAATTGGAAGAAGAAGAAAAAAGACATCTATAGGCATACATGATTTAGATAAAATTTCATTTCCATTAACATATACCACAACTAGCAAGACCCACAAATTCATCCCTCTTGGGTCATCTCATGAAATGACCATAAATGAAATTCTTGAGAAAGATGAAACAGGTATAAAATATGGGCACTTGATAAAAAACTCTGAAAAAGCTCCCATCATTTTAGATTCAAATGATCATACCATATCATTTCCACCAATAATAAATTCAGAGCGAACAAAGATTTCAAAAAACACTAAAAATATACTAGTAGAAGTTACAGCAATTGAAAAAAATGCTGCCGAAGATACACTTGCAGTAATTGCAAACATACTTCAAGATGCTGGTTTTGAACTCTTCTCTATGAAAATTAGTGGTGCAAACAACTCTACTCCATTACTGAAACCCAGAAGTATGATTCTTGACGCTGAACTGGTAAACAAAATACTTGGCATAAAAATTTCAATACCTAAAATGATCTCTGCACTTAGAAAGAGTAGATTAGACGCCCAAGGCAAAGGAAAAAAAATTATCTGTACCATTCCTCAATATAGGACCGATATTTTTGGACCAATGGATCTTGTTGAAGAAGTAGCCCTTGGATATGGTATTGAAAACTTTGAACCAACAATTCCTGAATCTGTTTCTGTTGGTCAGAAAAATAAAATTACAACTACATTAGATTCGATAAGTTCAGTAATGATTGGTCTTGGATATTCTGAAGTAATGACCCTTGGTCTGGTTAGTCAACGCGTCTTGTATGATTATACAAAAAGAGATGCATCTAAGATTATCTCAGTTAGCGATTCTAAAAGTCAGGAGCATAACATACTACGTAATGCTATATTGCCTGGTCTAATTGATACTTTATCTAGAAATATTCATGAAACATATCCACAAATGCTCTTTGAGACTGGCACTATATTCTTAAAAAACAACGATGAAATTAAAGAGGAAATTCATCTTGCATGTGTTAGTGCTCATAATGATGTTAACTTTACAGAAATAAAATCAGTTTTACAGTCTTTTCTTAAAACAACATTTGGGCTGGCGTGTAAAACTCCAACTTCTTCAAATTCAATGTTTGTTGAAGGTAGGAGTGCTGACATATTTGTTAACAACAAAATCGGTGAAATTGGAGAGATTAGTCCTGAAATAATTGACAATTTCAAGTTGAGAGTGCCTATTGCAGGTTTTGAGATAAGACTCACTGGATTATATTAAACGAATAACAAATTATTTTTGCCCCAAAAGCACGCAGACGGACTGGTATGATAAAACATGATTTTTGGTCCACCCAGCCGTGCGACATGGGCACCCCGGTACAAGAACAAGATGAGGGTTGGCTAAACGCTACCAATGATTTTTTGTGGGTCAGAACCGGGGAACATTTACTAATTTTTACTTGATACATATTGTAAAATGATTTTTCAATAATTTCATATTTTACTGTACAATTTTTTGTCTAATTATAAATAAAATGAAGTTTTTTGTATTGATGCTCAGTCAAAACCTGTGATAGATCTATTGATATATTTGCGTTGTATAGGTATTATATGGCAACTGCATATGTGTTAATAAATTGCGAACTTGGTTCTGAAGAATCAATTATCAGCCAGTTGAAAGCAATTCAGGGTGTCAAAGAGGTACATGGTACATTTGGTGCCTATGATATTTTGGCCAAAATAGAATCTCCAACAGTAGAGGCTCTAAGAGAAGTAATAACTTGGAAAATTCGTAAAATCGAAAAGATTCGTTCTACCCTAACGTTGATGGGAATAGAAGGCCAAAGTTAACTTATTCCATTTTTTGTGGATTAAGCAAAAAACAATTCATCTTATGACTTTGAATTGTTTTCAAATTTATTGCCAACTATTTCTTTTTTATTCATTATTTTTATGATGCGTCTTAATGCAAAGACCTTTTAATTATAATGTAATTTTTGCAAATATGTTGGTACATTTTATTTTTCTTGTAAAAGAAGATGAATTAGAAAAAAGATCTTGGGAATTTGAATATGTATCAAAAATGGCACAATTTTATAAAAGATGGATTGCTGAAACTTTCTCAAAGCAGGTAGATGTGCTTTCAGACCAAATGATAGTAAGATCTGGGCGTTCTTTTAATTTGGTTAACATTCCTGCTCTTATAGAAGATCACAGAAAAAGAGGTGAGGATATTTTTCACTTTTATTTGACCTATTTTAGACCATTATGGACAGATTGTACATGTGAAGGATATTTTGCTGAAAATTTTGGTATGGTTTGGTGGGAAAAAAATGATAAAAAAGACGATATTTCATTTCTGATGGATAAAAACTGTGTCAAAGTTTCGCATGAACTTGCTCATGAGTTTTTAAGACAATCTGGTTACAAAAATTATAAGGAAATTGTACATGATATATGGGACAAGCACCTTTTTGCATCATTACCTTTTGAATATTATAATGAAAATTTTGTAAAGACTAACAAACAACCAATTTTTGCAACAATTGATGCCTCTGGCTTTCGGTTATAGCAGCATCACCAGTTTCTTTTAATCTCAAAATTTCATATTGAATTAATGTTAAATTGTAGAGGAGAATGCAAAACCAAGTTTAAACTATCTCTTGGGAAAACTATCTTTCGTTATATGGATGGGCAAAAAAGATGCAGTGTTTGTGGCGTATATTTTAGATGGGATGGTACAAAATGCCCTTGCTGTAGTGCAGTATTGCATGTTAGACCACGGCATTCTAGGGCAAAAGAAAAGTATTATGAAAAAGATGGTATAAAATGGCTGTAAAAGACTATAAGTAGGTCTTTGAAATTTTTTTTATGCCAGAATTCATATGCCCAGATTGTGGGCAAAAATTGTTTCATGAAAATGAAACCACTCTAAATGCTGAAAAACAAGTACACACAAAATTCTGTTCAGCTAAAAAAACACACTAACACTTTGTTACAGAATAGATTCTGTTTTCAAAACTCGCTGTTTTGAAGTCTATTTTATTTTCTGGATCTTTTTTACGAGATTTACTTAATTTCTCCAAGTTCACTAATGCCTCGCCATCAAAACCTACTGATGATCCGAAAATTCCATCTGTTAAAAGATTTCCATGTTCACCTTTTTTTATGTCATCAACAATTTCATAGAATTTTATTGCTTCTTTTTTGGATGTGGGGCCACCAGTTGATTTGTTAAAGCCAACGGCAATGTACATGCCATTGTTTTTTACAGCCACTGGCACTTTGTGAACTTTACCTGATGCCCCAGGAATTTTCTCATTAAGTAAAATCTCACACTTGTGGAACATGCTTGATATGTAAGCAAAAAAGCGATAATTTGCATAAAGACCAGAGGCGTCTTCAGCACAATCAACAAAAACTCTGTGAAGCAATTCAAGAGCAGTATCATTCATGCTCTGCAGGCGATCTTCAATTCTGCCCTTTTTAATAAGTTCAGAACTACAATCCTGAGCTACTTTTTCCAGAATGAAATGTGGTAGGTTATAGTTTTTCAGTGTGGAAACATACGTGCCTGTTTTGGAACCGCCAAAACTTGGGAAATTACTGCGACTCAAAAATAGTTACCTCCAATACATTTTATATTCACTTGAAACAGCCCCACTAAGATCAGACCTTATGTAATTGGTTTTAGCTTATAACTGTTCTCTAAAATAAAAAATAAAATGGTGGGGCCGACCGGAGTTGAACCGGCGACACACGGGTCACTACAGCTCCAAACTGTACATCATCCTTTCGTCAGTGAAGCTAGTTGAACCACTGGAGCCCTTAGCGGTGATCATGTGATCTATCCTGTCGCCATGCCAGGCTAGGCTACGACCCCACGTAATGAACATAAAACCACTCGAATTTTAATTTACTTAACTGCCGAAGATTTATTTGTTATAGACCGATCTAATTTGGTAGTGTGGTTTTGTCAAAATTTATCTCAACTATTTTAACTAATTTACTGGTAACTCTGAATTATGAAAAGAGAAAACATTCTAGGAAATGAACCAATTTTTTGTAGGGTGATCTAAAAATGGTCAAACCTATCATGCTTTTGCTTGGAGCCATTCCTGTATTGGTAGCCATTTTTATCGTAGTACCACAACTGAGCAGGCCAGAAGTTCCCATATCTGCAGTAAATTCTGATGATGTAATTTCTATAGAATACGACAAACAGCATTTAAAGAAAGTGTCATTTGGATTAACTGAAAGTCTAGGTGCTGATAAAACGGAGGTTCTTACCATACAAAATGACGGAGAAACAACTTACCAAGTCACGCAAAATGGATATTCTGAACCTGACGTAAAATATCAACTAGAAAAATCAGAATTAACAAAACTAACAGCATTGATCAAAGAAACGGGATTCGTAGAAATTCCTTCTGATTCTTTTCCTGTAAAACCAGACGTGCGAGAATATGATAAATTTGGTCTGCAAGTGACACTAAACGGCAAGTCAGTTAATCTTCATTGGGCTGAACAAAATGCAAGCCAAGCCTTCATTCCTCCTATTGTAAACCAAGTTCAATCTGAACTTGACGGAATAATTACAGAAATAATAAAATAAATAGATCTCGCAGTGATCATCTTTCATGATACCACTTTCTGGTGATATTGCAGACACAAAAGGAATAATCAAGGAAAAAATTGAGTCATATTCCATTAAACGAGGAACATCCACACTTAAACGAGGATTTGCACACATGTTGAAAAATGGTGTTGTAATGGATGTTACAACTGTTGAACAAGCACAAATAGCTGAAGATGCAGGAGCGGTTTCTGTAATGGTTCTAGATAAACTGCCATCCGATGTAAGAAAAGCTGGAGGAGTTGCAAGAACTGCAAGTATTAGAGTTATTGAAGAAATTATGGATGCGGTAACAATTCCTGTAATGGCAAAATGTAGAATAGGACACGTTTACGAAGCCATGGTTTTACAAGAAACAGATGTTGACATGATTGACGAATCTGAGGTTTTGACTCCTACTGATGAATTCAGACATATATGGAAATGGGATTTTACCACACCATTTGTAAACGGCGCAAGAAGTCTTGGAGAAGCTCTTCGGAGAATAGAAGAAGGTGCAGCAATGATTAGGACAAAAGGTGAACCTGGAACAGGAAACGTGGCAGAAGCGGTAACTCACATTAAAAATGTAAACAATGAACTTCGAAAAATAAAATCAATTTATGATTCTGGTGATGAACAAGATTTAGTTAGTGCTGCAAGAGAGATGAAAGTTTCATACTCTCTTGTAGAGGAAACAGCTAGTCTTGGAAGACTACCTGTTGTTAACTTTGCAGCTGGTGGAATATCAACTCCTGCAGACGCTGCATATCTTATGACACTTGGGTGTGATGGAATTTTTGTAGGCTCTGGAATATTCAAAGCAGAAGATGCCAAAGAACGGGCACAAGCTATAGTTCTTGCAACTACGTTTTGGGAAGACCCTGATAAAGTAAAAGAAGCTCAAAAAATGATAGACGAAAGACAATCTATGCTGGGTCTTGATACCAAAAACTTGGAGCTTAGAATGCAAGAACGCGGAAGCACAGCATGAGCGGAATTAACATTGGAGTACTTGCAGTTCAAGGTGATGTTGCAGAAAATATAATGGCAACAAAAATGGCTATGGAAGAACTTGGTATTGAAGGAATTGTAAGTGAAATAAAAAACCCAGAACAAATCTCTGATCTTGACGGTCTGATCATTCCAGGAGGAGAAAGTACAGTTATAGGTACACTTTCACTAGTAAATGGTTCTCTAAAGAAGATAAAAGAAAAAATTGCTTCTGGCATGCCTGTTTTTGGAATTTGTGCTGGCCTAATACTACTCTCAAAAAAAGCAAAAGACCGAGTAGTAGGTGAGATGAATCAACCACTGTTAGATTTTCTAGATGTAAAAATTGAACGAAATGCATTTGGAAGACAACGTGATTCTTTTGAATCAGAAATTTCGATGGAAAAAATAGGAGTTCCAAAATTTCAAGGCATCTTTATCAGAGCACCTTCGATTATAGAGACTGGACGCAATGTGGAAATAATATCAAAATTTAATGAAAAAATAGTAGCAGTAAAACAGGGAAAAATTCTTGGTACATCGTTTCATCCTGAATTAACAGATGATCTTTCATTACACAAATATTTTGTAAATCTTGTTAAAGAAAAAAACTAGCAAAATAACTAGTAGATTTAATTTTTGAAAAACAATTTTTTGACATTGTTTGTAACTATAAATTGTAGATGATTCCAATACATATTATGGAAATAGAAACCACACCTGACCTTGTATCACGTGTTTATAAAAAAAGTGAAGAAAATATTTCAAAATATAAAAAGAAGGTAAACAGAGCACTTACACTTACTGAGAAAATCCTGATAGGACATTTGGAAGAATTAGTGGAAGAGGAAAATTTACAGAAAATCAAGAGTTATGTCTATTTGGGGCCCGATAGAGTGGCCTTACAAGATGTTACTGGACAAATGGTTATTTTACAGTTTATGCAATCTGGACTAAAAAGAACTGCACTTCCAACAACAGTTCACTGTGATCATTTGATCCAAGCTAGAATTGAAGGGGCGGTTGATACTTTAGTTGCTCTTGATGAAAACAGCGAAGTGTACAAGTTTTTGGAATCAGCTTGTAGCAAATACGGAATGGGCTTCTGGAAACCTGGAGCTGGTATAATCCATCAAGTTGTTCTTGAAAACTATGCATTTCCAGGAGGTCTTATGATTGGAACTGACTCTCATACACCAAATGCAGGCGGTCTTGGAATGCTTGCCATTGGTGTTGGCGGCGTGGACGCAGCCGAAGTTATGGCTGGACTTTCATGGGAACTTTTGTATCCCAAGAGAATTGGAGTTTATTTAAAAGGCAAGCTTAACGGATGGACTGCTCCAAAAGATATCATTCTACATGTGGCAGGAAAACTTACAGTTTCTGGTGGAACTAATGCAGTCATTGAATACTTTGGACCAGGTACAAAATCAATTAGTTGTACAGGAAAAGCAACAATAACAAACATGGGAGCTGAGATAGGGGCTACATGTTCTATCTTTCCATATGATGAAAGAATGGAAACTTATCTTAGAGTTACAAACCGTGAAAAAATTGCAGATCTTGCAAACCAGAACATGTACTTGCTTACTCCAGATCCTGAAGTGGAACAAAATCCAGAAAAATATTTTGATCAAATAATAGAGATAGATCTTTCACAACTTGAACCTAATATTGTAGGACCGCACACTCCTGATCTTACCAGACCAGTTTCACAATTAGCAGATGATGTCAAGAAAAATAATTATCTTGATAATATTTCAGTAGCTCTCATAGGAAGTTGTACTAATTCCTCTTATGAGGATATGTCAAGAGCTGCCAGCATTGCTGAACAAGCAAAATTAAAAGGAATAAAAGCAAAAATTCCACTTCTTGTTACTCCAGGATCAGAACAAATACGTGCTACCATAGAACGTGACGGTCAAATGGACTCTCTAAAAGCAATTGGAGCTACTGTTCTTGCAAACGCTTGTGGACCATGCATAGGACAATGGAGTAGACCAGAATTAAAAAAAGGAGAACCAAATACCATAGTCACATCATATAACCGAAATTTTCCAGGAAGAAATGATGGAAGAAGAGAAACAATGAATTTCATTGGTAGTCCTGAATTAGTAATTGCCTTGGCTCTTGGAGGAAGGCTCTCATTTAATCCTCTAAAAGACTCACTAATTGCATCAGATGGCTCTGAATTCAAACTACAACCTCCACCAATAGCTCCAGAAGTTCCGCCTAATGGGTTCAAAAATACTGAAGGTGTATATGTTCCACCATCAAAAAATCCTGATAGTGTTGAAGTTATTATAAATAAAAATAGCAACAGACTACAAAAGCTGGAACCTTTCACAAAATGGGATGGAAAGGATTTTCAAGATCTTCCAGTACTGATAAAGACCAAGGGAAAAACTACTACGGATCATATTTCTCCTGCAGGTCACTGGCTTACATTTAGAGGTAATTTGGATAAGCTTAGTGATAACATGTTTCTTGGTGCAGTCAATGCTTTTGATGACGAAGTTGGCAAAGCAAAAAACATAATCAATGGAAAGATAGAGCCGATTCCACAGATAGCAAGACAGTATAAACAAAATGGCATAAAATGGATTGTAATTGGTGATGCTAATTATGGAGAAGGAAGTAGTAGAGAACATGCTGCGATGACTCCTAGGTATCTGGGGTGTGCTACAGTTATCGCAAAAAGTTTTGCACGAATCCATGAAACTAATTTAAAAAAACAAGGAATACTTGCTTTAACTTTTGAGAATCCAAATGATTATGAAAAAATAAGGGAATCTGATAAAATTAGTATTGTGGATCTAAACAACTTGGAGCCTGGAAAACCAGTGAAATGCTACCTAAATCATATAGATGGAACAAAAGATGAGATAATGCTCACGCATTCTTATAATAAATTTCAAATAGATTGGTTCAAGGCAGGTTCGGCTTTGAATATTCTAAGACAAAAGGAAAACCAGTAAATTCAAATATTTTGAGGACGTTATTGTTACATGAGGTCAATTCTTACCCTCGTGATTTATTATAGTGCAAAATCTAGAACGGTGCCGAATTTGTTCAATTTTTGTGATTATTATGCTGGATGAAAAATTTGATC
>DASSAF010000202.1:0-5746 GCA_035685565.1 Nitrosopumilaceae archaeon
AAAATTATTTGTGTGACACCCCCAAACAAAAATGGCATGATTGATCCATTGACTCTTGTTGCTGGTGATATTTGTGGTATAGACGAATTTTACAAGACTGGCGGTGCACAGGCAATTGCTGCACTAGCATATGGTACAGAATCAATACCAAAAGTAGACAAGATAGTTGGACCAGGTGGTTCCTTTGTAACCCTCGCTAAATTATTTGTAAGTGAGAGTGTTTCAATCGATATGATTGCAGGTCCAACAGAACTGGCAATTATCGCTGATTTAACAGCAAACCCTGATCTGGTTGCCTCTGATTTGATATCGCAAGCAGAACACAGCTCAGAAACAATGTGCTGTTTGATAACAACTTCAACAAAACTAAAAGACCTTGTAATAAAATCTTTAGAACAAAAAATTCCTACCATAAAACGATCAAAAATAGTAAGTGAAAGTTTAAAGAAAAATGGATTTGTTGCAATTTGTGAGAATGCAGTTGATGTTATAGAATTTGCTAACAAACTTGCCCCGGAACACTTGGAAATAATCACAAAAAATCCTGAAAATATAGCAAAGAAAATTACCGCAGCAGGTCTTGTTCTTATTGGAAAAAATACTCCTTCTTCTGCAAGTGATTACCTATTTGGCTCAAACCACATACTTCCTACAAGTGGATTTGGCAGATCTAGAGGTTCACTTGGGGTATTAGACTATATGAAAATACGAAATAAAATAGAATCCTCAAGGGCCGCACTAGAAAAAATATCTGATTCCATGAGGGCATTAACATATGCGGAAGGATTGCCAAATCACTATGAGGCAGTAAGGAGCAGGTTAAATTGAAAGCAAATTGGTTTAAGAAAAAAGTAGAAGAGATTTCAAAACTAAAGGGATACAAAAAGCCTGACAAGTACTCAAACGTAATCAAGCTTGATTCTAACGAAAACTATGCAGTAAAAAGGGAATTTACTCTGGATTTGATTAATCAAACACAGAGAAATCTAGATGTCCGAGAATATCCATTAGGAGGAACAGAAAGACTCGTAAAAGCACTCTCTGATTATACCAAAATTCCGCCAGAAATGATAGGGGTGGGAAATGGTTCTGATCAGATAATTGATTTAATACTTACAAACTTTGCGACAACAGAAACAAAGATCTTGACATCAGAGCCTACGTTTGGTTTTTTTGAAGAACAATGTAAACTATATTCCATTCCAACAATAAAAATTCCTTTTACAAATCGCATGACACTGGATATTGAAAAATTCATTTTAAATGCTAAGAAAGCAAAAATACTGTATCTTGATTCACCAAATAACCCAACGGGATTTCAGTTTACAAAAAATGAGCTTGAGCAACTAATCCAAAAATTTGAAGGTCTAGTCATAATTGATGAAGCATATGTAGAATTTGCAGATTATTCAATACTTGATTTGACTAAAAAAGTAGATAATCTGATTGTTCTTAGAACATTATCAAAATCATTTGGACTTGCGGGCTTGCGTATTGGATATTTTGTTGCAAACAAGAAGATAGCAGATGTTTTTAATAGAGTTATTCAATACCCGTATCCATTAAACACAATTGCAATAGAAGCTGGAATATTGGCACTACAAAAATCAAAATATTTCTTAGATGTTGCAAATCAAATTAAAAAAGAAAGATCACGAATAATAGAAAAACTTCGCGCTATGAAGGTGTTTGAAGTTTATGATTCAAAAGCAAACTTTGTCCTTTTTGTTGCACGTGGATCTAACCAACGTATCTACAAAGCTCTCATTGAGCAGGGAATTTTAGTAAAAAACCTGGGAAAAATAGGAAACCACGAGGGATGTTTGAGAGTTACTGTAGGTTCTCAAGAGATGAATTCAAAATTTCTCTTGGCTATTCGTGATTTATTAACATGACGCTAGAAAAATTAGATGATGGTATCTTTGTGGATACTTCAAAAATTGACAAAATAAAACGTCTTGATGGAATAATATTTGATTGTGATGGTGTACTAATTGATGTCTCAAGTTCATATGATCTTGCCATAAAAAAAACAACAGACTTTATTGTTAAAGAATTTGCAAAAATAGATCAATCTAACTTTGTAAATACGCAAATGATAGACGGTTTTAAAGACACAGGAGGTTTCAACGACGAAGTTGATGTTACTTATGCCATGATTTTGTCTGTCATTGCTGCAAAAAAATTAAAAAAACCATTTTCTGAATTCATTTTTGATGTTATAAGAAATTCAGATCAAAGCGGAATACTATCTGTTGAAAAATATCTTGATACTCTAAAAGTTGATCTCTCTGAAATAAGGAAAAATCTTGCATATCCTGGACTGCGTCACACAAGTGCACTATCTTCTATTTTTGATGAGATGTTTTATGGTGCAAAGTTATACTATGATCTATACAAAAAAAAGCCAGACTTTTTTGATGGGACAGGGCTCATAGAAAATGACATAATACTTGTAAATAAACAACTAATAGATTCACTCAAAAAAAAATTTGGCAAAAAACCTGCTATTGTTTCTGGACGTGGAATTATTTCTGCGGGATACTCATTAAAGGAATTATCTGAAGAGTTTGATCTAAAAAATTCAAAGTTTTTAGAAGACGAACCGCGTGAGCTTGCCAAGCCAAATCCCTCTTCTCTTATTGCATCAATCAAAGGATTAGGTTCCACATGTACCATGTTTGTGGGAGACTCTATGGAGGACTATATCATGGCAAAAAAATCAGATGAAATGGGTAGCAAGACAATTTTTTGTGGTATTTATGGTACCAGTAAAGAACCTGAGACAAGACGCAAACTCTTTGAGAAAAAAAATGTGGAAATTATATTAGAAACCATAGATTTGATTCCGAAGACATTAAATCTGGTTGGGGCATAAACCCCTTCTCTGCAGGAATTTATATGAAATCAAGAATATCTAATATCAATAGGAAGACAAAAGAAACTCAAGTTTCTGTAACTGTAAATCTTGATGGAAATGGCAAAATTTCTGTCATAACTGGAATTAGTTTTCTTGATCACCTGATAACAAGTCTTGGAAAACACTCCATGCTTGATCTTAAACTAAATGCAGTTTCAAAAGATGGCATAGCACATCACCTGATTGAAGATGTGGCCATTTCACTTGCAAGTGCGATGGATTCTGCTCTTGGTAATAGATCTGGCATAGTAAGATTTGGACATGCTTCGGTACCAATGGATGAATCACTAGCTGAAGCATCACTTGATCTAGTTAAACGACAATATCACAAAATTGATCTTGCAATTGAACAAAATCAATTAGAAGGAATATCCAAAGAAGATTTGGAACATTTCTTTCGTTCTTTTGCTCAGAATCTTAACATCTGTATGCACATAACTGTAAAGTATGGAGAAAATGATCACCACAAAATTGAGGCAGCAGTAAAGGCATTTGCTGTTGCATGGAGAACAGCTGTAGGTTCAGATAAAAAACAAAAAGGAATACCAAGTACCAAAGGTGCCATGTGATGGTCAAGGTTGCAATATTTGATTATGGGGCAGGAAACATATTCAGTCTAAAGACATCGTTAGAAAAAAATGGTGCAACTGTAGATGTTATAAACAGTCTTAACAATACCGATGAATACTCGGGATTTTTACTGCCTGGAGTTGGAAACTTTGATCCAGCAATCCATAGCTTGACGCTATCAAAAAAATCATTTATAGACTTGGTAAAAAATCAGATTCCAATTCTTGGGATTTGTCTTGGAATGGAAATGTTTTTTGAAAAAAGTGAGGAGGGAAAAGCAAGCGGACTTGGAGTTTTAGATGGAGAGGTAATCATACTTCCAAACAAGTTTAAGATTCCACATATGGGTTGGAATGACTTGCAAATTAAAAAACCAAGTAAACTTTTGGAAGGGATTCAAAGTGGCTCATGGGTTTATTTTGTACACTCGTATAGAGCAAAACCGCAAAACTCAGAGATAATCAAAGCCGACTCTGATTATGGGATAAGTGTTCCTGCGGTTATAGAAAGCGGTTCGCTTTTTGGTACGCAGTTTCATCCTGAAAAATCTGGCAAAGTGGGGTCAATAATGATTAAAAACTTTTTACGAGAGTGCAAAAAGTGAAGGTTATTCCAGCAATTGACCTTATGGATGGTAAGGTAGTGCGCCTTGTTAAAGGAGATCCAAAAAATAAAACAGTTTACAGTGATAATCCTGTAGAAACTGCAAAAAAATGGGAAAGTGCAGGTGCGGATACATTACATATAGTTGATCTTGATGCAACTCTTGGAACTGGTTCTAATTTGAAAATGATTAAAAAAATTGGACAAAACATCTCCATTCCAATTCAGGTTGCAGGCGGATTACGTAATGAAGACATCATAAATGACGTACTTTCATTTGCATCAAAAGCTGTAATTGGTACACTTGCATTTAAAAAAAAAGAAATTTTGCCAAAAATTTTGGCAAAGTATGGTGATAATAAAATTATCATATCTACAGATCATATGAATGGAAAAATTGTTATAGATGGATGGAAACAAAGCACAGACATAGAATTGATACCTGGAATTGAAAGCTTTGTAAAATTGGGATTTTCTGAATTTCTTTTGACAAGTGTTGACAGAGATGGAACAATGCAGGGGCCGGATATTCCATCTCTTAAGATGGCATGTGCCATAAAAAATGCCAAAATCATTGCAAGCGGAGGAATCTCAAGTCTAAAAGATACGATTGATGTGAAAAATTGTGGAGCATATGGAGTTATTCTTGGAAAAGCACTATATGATAGAAAAATTTCAATTGAGGATGTTAGAAAAGCAATATGACTTTAACCAAAAGAGTAATTCCTTGTTTGGATGTAGACAAGGGAAGAGTTGTAAAAGGCATGCACTTTGCTTCCATAAAAGACGCAGGTGATCCTGTTTTATTAGCTGAAAAATACAGCAATGAAGGAGCCGACGAGCTTGTGTTTCTTGATATCACTGCATCAGAACAACAAAGGGAAACAATCAACACACTTGTCACCAAAGTAGCTCAAGTCATAGATATCCCATTTACAGTTGGTGGTGGTGTAAAAACATTACAACATGCAAGAGACATTCTTCTAAGTGGTGCGGATAAAGTAGCGATAAACACCGGTGCTGTAAAAAATCCTGAGATCTTGACAAAACTTATGGAGATTTTTGGTAAGCAGTGTGTTGTTGTAGCAATGGATGTAAAACGTAACTATGATTTTAAAAAAGGAAAAAACATTTTTTCCAATAATTCTGAAAAATTTTGGTTTGAAGTGTATATCTATGGAGGAAAAACACCAACAGGACTTGATGCAATAGAATGGGCAAAAGAAGTTGAAAGACTAGGTGCTGGCGAAATACTTCTTACCAGTATAGATATGGATGGCACAAAAGAAGGCTATGATGTCCAGCTGACAAAGGAAATTGTAAACTCTGTTAACATACCTGTGATTGCTTCCGGAGGATGTGGAAAGCCAAAACACATGCTAGATGTTTTTCTTCAAACTAATGTTGATGCAGCACTAGCCGCATCAATATTTCATTACAAGACGCATTCGGTAGACAGGGTTAAAGAATATCTAAAAGAAAACGGTGTTCCTGTTAGAATATAGAAAAAGGTTAAGAAAGGAAAGAAGGCAAGAATATTTATGAAAAAAACAATTGGAGAGATTGATTTTGCCAAAGGAGACGGCCTTATTCCAGTCATAGTGCAAGATGTAAACTCAAAGGAGGTTCTCACGTTAGCATACGCAAACAAAG
>DASSAF010000203.1:0-3136 GCA_035685565.1 Nitrosopumilaceae archaeon
CTGGATGCCCTTAGAGTCATCATCGCTTCTTTCCATGAAACATCAGTACAGTAAACTACTTTTCCTTTGATTTGAGATTCAATGCTTTGTAGTATGTCTATTCCTTTTTCAAAACTGTCTCTGCCAACATATGCTATTTGATTTTCAATTTTTGGAACATCTGGAATGTCTTTGAATAACGAAGTGTCAAGAGGAGCAGGTAAATATTCAAAGTCAAATCCTAATTTTTCTTTGTACGCCTTTTGTACTGCTTTTGAATCAGTAGTAATTTTGTCTGGCCACTTTAGCATGTTTGGTTCTGCAATGTCAACCATCTTTTTTATTGTAGTTGAATGAATTTTTCCTACTTGATCGGCATAGACTCCATGTACAGACAGGACTTTCTTTTTTGCCTTTGCAGCGCGCATGGCAAATGTTGATGGAACATTAAATGCATGAACAATATCATATTTTTCTTTATCCATCTTTGCTTTTAGTGTACTTGATATTGCAAAGCTTGGATTTTTTAGATTTTTAATCGGTATGTGAGGGGCATGCATTAATTTCACATCAAATCCTTGTTCTCTCAGTTTTCTAGCAATTCTGGCAGCATGCCCACCAATGCCACCGGTATATCGTGGAGCAATAAACAATAATTTCATTATAGAACACCAATTTTACTTGTCAATGCAATATTACCCTACAAAGCAGTTTATAGTATTTTGGTGATCTAAAATCAGAATTGGTTATATTTTTTAATATTTTTCTAATGTTAAACGACTTACATTAAAGCTTGTGAAGCTTCGTGGAACATCTGGCTTTTTGCACAGCCTGCAGCAAGTTCGTCACCTGATCCTCTTCGCATGATTCCTCGGTATAGACCATCTTCTAGTTTAGCACCAACTCTTTGTTCCCATTCTTCTACCGATGTAGAATATTTCTTTTGGATTCTATCTCTATACCATTCTGGTATTACATTAAATGCACAGAATGGAATTATTCTAAGGTCTGGTGTTACATAATGAATGTCACATCTTTGCAGTCTTTCCAAGTCTTCGTTGTACTTGTCTTGGAAGTGCATCATGCCCAAGAAGAGTCCTTTGACATGCCACGAGCCTACAGAATCAAATGATCTTTTCATCAAGATATTACTAAACATCTTTGCTAGATCAAGTCCTGCTGGTTGTTTCTTCTTGTCTACAAAGCTTGAGAGTTTTTTCACAACCTCTAGCATTGTAAAGTATTTGTTCTTACCAGAACGAATTTCGTCTGCCTTGTCTTCAAAGAGTTCTAACATTCCTTGAATATCTGCGAATTTTGTCAGTGGAACGAATTTTTTAGTTTCCTGGTCTTCAAAGATGTAAGTACCAGCACCACATGCAAAGTGAATTGATAACTCATATTTTGGTTTACTTGAAAACGCTTCAATGACGTTTGTCAGTGGCATACAACTTGGTACTGGGAAC
Organism: Nitrosopumilaceae archaeon; assembly: GCA_035685565.1. Taxonomy (GTDB): domain Archaea; phylum Thermoproteota; class Nitrososphaeria; order Nitrososphaerales; family Nitrosopumilaceae; genus TA-20. The sequence goes on from DASSAF010000203.1 coordinate 1,446, forward strand.
CAGTCATCTACTGTTACCTCAGCTCCTGTTTGTTCTTCGATTCTTTGGATACAATCTGGGATTGTGATTCTGTATTTCTCACGTTCTTTCTTGCCCATTCTTCCTGTCAATGAAACTGGCTGGAAGTTTACTGCGTGTACAACATCAAGATTCTTTTGTGCATATCTAATAATGCCACCCAATTCATGATCATTAATTGATTTGATAACTGTTGGAACAAAGACAACAGTGGTTCCTGTCTTTCTTGCACTTTCTAATGCATATGGAACCTCCCAGTGATTTTTTGGATTTGTTCTTGGAGTTACACCGTCAAAACTTAAATAAAGATTATTGACACCGGCAAGTCTTACTTCTCGCATTGCTTCTGGGTCTAAAGCAAATCTAATTCCGTTTGTATTCATTTGAATGTGGTCAACGCCTTCTTCTTTCATTATTTTTATAACATCAACAATATCTTCTCGCAACATTGGTTCTCCTCCAGTAATCTGCATAGAGTTTCCTGGAATTGGCCTTTCTGCTCTCAGAGTCTTCATCATCGCTCGCACTTGATCTTGTGAAGGTTCATACATGTATGCGCCTTCAAGACCTTTCTTTACATAGAAAAAGCAATACCAGCATGTTAAATCACATCTGTTTGTTACTATCATGTTTGCCAGTCCGGTGTGTGACAAGTGATTCGAACATAAACCACAGTTGTTTGGACATGAACATTTGTCAATCATTACGTTTGGAGCATGAGCACCTTTTCCGTCCATCCAGTATGTACTAAATTTCTTGTACATGTCATATGAACCAAAATAGAGTTCTTCACATTCGCCATGAGTTGGACAGGTTTTTGTCATGAATACCTTACTGTCTCTCTCAAAGACTTCTGCATCTAGTATCATGTTGCAGTCTGGGCAGATGCTTTGAGTAAATCTTATCGTAGCCTTCTTTCCTAATGTAGGCGTCTTTAGACCAGAAATCTGTATCAGTTCCATGCTTAACTACGCATTTCTAAAATTAGTATTTAATCACTTTCCTACTATACACCACATGAATTGGTAGATATGACTGTCTCATATTAGATCCTAGGCACACCCAGCCATAGTTGACATATATAACAAATATGTCTCAAATGATCATAAGATGAGTCTTTCAGACAAGACGCGTAAAGCCCTTGAGAAGATCGGTCTTACAAGTTATGAGATAAAGGTATACTCTGCCTTATTGAAAACAGGTCAGATAAATGCCTCTGACCTAAGTCAGAAATCAAGCGTTCCATATTCAAAGATATACGAAGTTTTGGGTACATTAGAAGAAAAAGGATGGATTGGTTCTGATGATTCTAGACCTACACAGTATTTTGCAAAGCCACCTACAACTGCCATAGAGACTTCACGACAAAATTTTGAATCTGATTTCAAAAATAATGAATCTATCATTTTAAAAGAACTCACACCACTTTACGAACAAAGTGGCACCAGTGAAAGGCCTGACATTTGGGTTCTTTCTGGAGTGGTAAATATCGCTTCTAAAATTTTAGAGATGGTGGACTCGTGTAGAAACGAAGTACTGATTGCCATACCAAAGGTTGCAGAAAACCTGGCAAAGGAAGCATTACCAAAACTCAGATCATTGCACGACAAAGGAGTTGAAATAACAATACTGGTTTCCGAAGATGTTGATTCTGAGACTCTAAAATCTTTGTC
>DASSAF010000204.1:0-3828 GCA_035685565.1 Nitrosopumilaceae archaeon
CAAATCATAGCTCTGGCAAGACTGGCGTGTTGTTAGCGTCCGAACTTGTTTCTGCTGGTGCTAAAGTCACTTTCATTTATGGTCTAGGAATAGAAGCTGTACCAAAGGGTGTCAAAGTCATTAGAGTTGAAACTGGTCAAGAAATGCTAAATGCTGTAAGAAAAGAAATGAGGCAGAAATTTGATATTGTAATTTTGGCTGCAGCAGTTTCTGATTACACTGTAGAAAGACCAAGTAAGATGAAGATCAAAAGTGATCATGAAAAAATTGTATTAAAATTAAAACGAGTTCCAAAAATCATAAATCAAATTAAAAAAATTCAGAAAGATGTTTTTCTTGTGGGATTTAAGACAGAAACTAATATTTTAAAGGAGAAATTGATTAATCTTGCAAGAAAGAAACTAAAAGAATCAAATGCTGATCTTATAGTGGCAAATGATATAGGATTAAAAAAATATAGAGATAATCCTAATTACAATAATGTAATTATTATAAATTCAAACAAAATAATTCAATCTGGTTGGAAAAAGAAATTAGAGATTGTTCGATTTATTAGAAAAGAGATAGAGGAGCAAATGTCATCGTAAAGAGCCCCTATCAGGTATTTTAGTATATAAAGCCCAGTAAAGTAGGAATATTATCATTTTATGATCTGCAAATAAGATAGATTTTATCAATGGATCAAAATACTTTATCATACAATTTATCAGCAATCCCTAAAAATGATAATGTAGGATTGTCAAAATAATTGAGTCATGCAAATAGAAGTAGCATCAAGGAAAAAAAATCTAAAATATCAATCCTACTAACAATAGTTGTATCATCAAGTCTTCTATTTCTGATTGGTTATAATGCACATGCAGTAACGGTTCCTGATCCACCTACAGGTCTTATCGCAATACCAATCTCTCCTACTGTTGTTAGTCTATCATGGTCTCCACCACAACACAATGGCAGCTCACCAATTATCCACTATGAAATCGAATCTAAAACTGCAACTACAAGTTATAGTACATTAATTACATTAGGTAATGTTACCAAATACAACAATACCGGTCTTACCACAGGTACGACCTACATATACAGAGTTTCTGCAATAAACTCGATCGGTACTAGTATCCCCTCATCTGAGCAAGTAGCTACACCAATAAAGACGTCTACTCCACCCAAAAACATACCTCCAAGTCCTCCAACTGGTTTGACTGCCACATCATATTCAGGAATCCAGATAAACCTCTCATGGAACCTGCCTACAAGTAATGGAGGACCGCCTGTCATAGGATACAAGATTCAATATAGCATAGATTCTGGTAACTTCGCAAATCTTGTCTCAAATACTGGTACTGCTGGCACCGGTTATTCCCATACAGGATTGTCCAGTGCACATATCTATAGCTATAAAGTTTTTGCAATAAATTCAGTTGGTACAAGTAATTCATCAAACACAGCTTCCGCAGTACCAACACAGATATCTTCAGCACCATATCCTCCCACAGGTCTTACTGCAAATTCAGCCTCTTCAACAAGTATCAGTTTATCATGGACCGCACCTCAAAATACAGGTGGTTCTGTAATTATGGGTTACAAGATAGAATACAAAGTTGGATCTGGATCATATTCAATTTTGGTTCCAAATACTAGTTTAGCAACATATCTGCATACAGGATTGATAACTGGTACAACTTACACTTATCGCGTTTCTGCCATCAATCCTATTGGTACAGGTGTTCCATCAAATGAGGTCTCTGCTGTACCATCAAAGACATACACACCAACAGGTGTTACTGCAGTTGCTGTTTCTCCAACTGAAATCTATTTATCGTGGATACCGCCCTCAGAAACTTTCGGGCAACTAATTTCCGGATACAGAATTGATCAAAAACTTTCTTCAAATGTATTTAATACTATAGTAGATAATACTGGTAAGACTACAAATTATTCTATCAACAATTTGTCAACTGGCAAGACCTACACTTTTGCTGTTGTTACGCTTTTTACAGGAGGTACAGAGAGTAATCCTTCTCCAGAAGCTTCTGCAACACCAACAAGCACTTCTGTTCCACCTTCTACGTCAACACCACCACCTACGCCAATACCACAATCTTCTGCTTTGCCAAATACTCCAACTGGCCTTAATGTCACCAAAATTTCTCCATCTAGTGTACAGATTTCCTGGACTGCTACATCAAACAATGGTAAACCTTCTCTAACTGGATACACGATTGAATACAAGATTGGTTCAGGTGCATGGTCAGTTCTGATCGTAAATACTGGTATCAGTACATCATATGTACACACGGGACTAATAGCTGGTACATTCACTTACCGAGTCTCTGCCATAAATTCTGCTGGCATTGGAAACCCATCAACGGAAGCCTCAATTACATTTGCAACTAACAATCCAAGCCCTACACCACCTGTAATTGAATCCTCTGGGGGTATGCTGGCTGTCATCAATACTGATTATTCAATAAGCTACAATATCATTGACGGTAAGATACTTGGAATTAGTACTGATCAAAACACATTTTCTTTACAAATAAAGATTGAATCAAAAGGTGATGGAGTTTTGTCATTGAATTTGCCACGAGAATTAATTGATGCAAAAAAAGCAAATGGTAATGATGATGATTACCTAGTAACTTCCAGTAAACAAATACTCAAGTTTAATGAAACAAAAACTAATAATGCAAGAACTCTTGCAATTAGCTATCCTGCAGGAACCAATGAAATATCTATCTATGGAACTCATGTAGTTCCAGAATTCCCGATTTCAATATTAGTACTAGTTATTGCATTAATTCCAACAATATTCTTCTCAAGAAAGATAATTAGATAACAATCAAGTCTTTTGTAAACTTGTGCATGATATCTGCTTTGTTGCTTACTATAACAGAATCTTCAATTCTTACACCAAATTTGTTTGGAAGATAAATTCCTGGTTCTACAGTTATTGCCATGTTTTTTGCAAGATTTGTCTTGCTTAATGGACTTAAACATGGTAACTCGTGAACCTCTAGTCCTATTCCATGACCAGTAGAATGAATAAAATATTTTCCATATCCTTTTTTTGAAATTACTTTTCTGCAAGCATCATCTATTGATTTGCAAGAAGCTTTTGGTTTTACAGCTTTAAGACCAGCTTCCTGTGATTGTTTAACAATTTCATAGACTTTTTTTGCCTCACTTGAAACAGTTCCTAGTCCAAATGTTCTTGTCGCATCAGAGACATACCCCTTGTATCGTAATGTGAGATCAACTACAATCATGTCACCGCTTGCAAATTTTCTTTTTGTTACCTGTGCATGTGGTAATGCACTATTTGGTCCACCAGCTATTATCAGAGGATTAAGTGTTGATTTGTATCCAGTTGCAAATGCTTCTTTTTCCATTGCATAAGACATTAAGATGGTTTGAAGATCAGATTCTGATTGTCCTATTTTGATTTCATCAACACAAAGCTCATACATTTCATCCAAGATTGAAGATGCTTTTCTTAGAATGCTAATTTCGGTTGTATCCTTTATCTCCCTTGCACGGTAAAACGGCTCTGTAGTTGATTTTAAACTAGAAATGGATTTTTTGAGTGTCTGTATTACATCATAATTGTTGCTATCTGTACAGATCTTCTTGCTCTTTAGAAGTCCAATAAGTGTAGAAAGTGAGCCTTTGCCGCGCTCCGATTTTACTATCTTGCAGTCAGTAGAGTCTTCCTTTGCACGTCCCATCTCTAGTTCCGGAGATACGATGGTAGTGCCGTTTTTGTCCAGTATCCCTATGGCCTCCCCCCAAAATCCAGTCATGTAATAGAGGTTTTCAGGCTCAAAT
>DASSAF010000205.1:0-1679 GCA_035685565.1 Nitrosopumilaceae archaeon
ATTGGCTTTTTGAATAACGCGTATGCCGACAATATGAACATGAGTGATAATATGAATGCGAACGCAAGTATGACCATGGATCAAAATAAGACCTTGAATGAGAATATGACCATGAATGTGAATATGAACACAAATGGAAACATGAGTATGACAAACGTCCATAAAGTATTGTCTCCGTTGGAACAATTCAAATCAGGTACTCCTGCAAAAAGCGTACAATGCAATGAAGGTTTTGCTCTAGTTATCAAGATAGATGATGGTTCACCTGCATGTGCAAGCACTCAGATTGCTCAAGCATTAATTGCACGTGGCTGGGGAACAATACCCTGACACATTAATTTCCATTTACTTTCACAACATTTTGATAAAATCTAGTCATAATGATAACCTTCATATTTTTTTAGCCTAATGGAATCTTACTAATCTTTTTCTTAGATTTCTTAACTTGTTCATACTAAGAGTATGCCCAAAGAAGCGTCTTACATATAGATATGCTACAGTTGTAGCAAGTCCAGCTGATACAATTATTGTGCTAATTATCCAAGGGAAGAATTGCTCATGACCTGGAAGAAGTCCAAAGACTGTTGCAATTGTATTAGGTACTAATTCTGCAGTTCCAGCTACCGTCCACCATATGATAAGAATTGTAACCTTGTTTGTCACTTCAGTTTGAATTACATTAACTCCAGTAGCAACCATCTGCATGACGTTTTCTGACATTTGGATCTGTCTGTCCAGCCTTCCAAGGATGACTTCAAATTTGGCAAGAATAGGTTCATCATCTGAAACCATTTCGGCATCGCCATATTTCAGGTTGTGAACAGTATCATAAGTAGCCCAGATTGCATTAAGGAAAGTTAGAAGTGACGTCTTCATGTCAGATAATTCAAGTGGGATGTCTCGGGTTACTTGTCTAGAACCAGCAAGATCAATTTCAAATTGCTCTGCTCTCTCTACTATTAAACGCAAAATAGAAAAATTTGACTCGCTTAGCTCATCAATTATTCTTGCTAAAAGTATAGTCTGTCTGTCAGCCCATTGCTCTGGTTCCTTTGGAAGTTTTCTTAACAATGTTCCTGAATAGTTGTATAGCCTTGTTATCTTTCCACCATAGTCATCATGGATTGTAACAACAAGATCTTTTTTTAAGAAGATCAAAAGAGGCGATGTTTGAGTCTTATTTGCACTAGTTATAACAAATGGAAGCATTAGACCAAGTGTATCTTCTTTATCTTCATAGCTTGAAACATATCCTGAAAGAAGAATTGAAGGATCCATCATGATGCCTAGACTTTGAAGAACTATAGGGGTATCATTAACAATATTGTCTACCACGCATTCAATCCACGTTAAATGTCCATGTTTTATTTCTTGAACTGCTTCTTCAAGCTGAATGCTTGGTTTTTTGAAAGCAGTTCCATCTAATTGTAAACCTGCAACGCTTAGAGCCTTTATCATGTGGCATTAGAAAAAATCTCACTTATATACACTTATTTGTGAACAGTATCAGAGTTTTTGTAACTTTCATTTAGATATGTATACCAACAGTTTTCATATGACATGATTCAAATCTGTCTACAAAATTCATTCTTTAAAACTGCATTTTTGCTCTTTTCCAATGTCTTTTATTGTGTCAGGTGTATGTTTCGGTGGTCTTAACGAAATGAAAATACTAGTGG
>DASSAF010000206.1:0-2649 GCA_035685565.1 Nitrosopumilaceae archaeon
CAAAGATACGTGCTGGCAATATCTTCTTAATTTTCATTATCTTCAGATTTTACCACTCTATAACCTAATACTTGTACCGCACAATAGTATATAGGTTAGAGGTATTGGGTGAAAAATTAAGGAAAAGAAATTTTGTAGTGAGCCTTTAAGACTCAAATCTTTGAATTCAGATCTGTAAGTGTTTGAATCTTATGATAAGAAAAAAATAGAATTTTTAGAGTTTTGGAATTCCTTTACTCTTTGCAGTGATTACTACTGTGCTAATAATGGCAATTACAAGAATTATTGGTGCAACTGGACCAAATTCTGGCACTGCATTATTACCAGAAACTATGGTCGGTGAATTATCTGAGACTTTTGCTAGTCCTTTCTCGTCTAGCACTTGATTTAACAAGCTCAGATCGTATATCCCAGAGAGATCAGGCTTGGAATCAAGAAAGCCGAGTTGGTATGCATTATTTGCTGATTTGTAAAGAGATGAAGCAATGGGATCATAGGTTAGTTCTAGTTTTGAAAATGCCTCTTTTAGCTCCTTATCTGGAATTGTCTTACCAGTAAGTTTCTCAAGTGCAGAATTGAATGCTTGACGAGCTTGTTCTGGATTTTTGTTTATCCGTGTTATCTCATCAACATTTGCATCAAGTAACTTCTTTATCACATCTGGATGTTCCTTGAGATATTCTGTTCTGACTACAATGTTTGTAGTGACAAATTTGCCTCCAGCCCAGAGATCTCTTTCATCGACAAAGATTTTTCCATTTGCTTCATCTACAAGTTTTGTAGCCCATGGTTCAGGTACCCACGCCCCATCGATATCCTTCTTTAAAAAGAGGATAACAATGTCAGGATTACTTGCAGGCATCACTGTGACAGAACCTCCATTATCAGCAGTCTTGTATCCGTTGTTTAGAAGATACATTCTAAGTGCAATGTCCTGTGTATTGCCAAGCTGGGGAGACGAAAATTTTTTTCCAACAAAGTCTTTTGTGGATTGGATTCCGGCATCATTTCTTACTACAAATGATGCACCTCCACTAGCTACTCCCGAGATGATACGCAAGTCTCCATCAGATTTTACATATGCATTGATTGCTGGTCCTGAGCCTACATATGCTACATCAATTTGATTCGCAAATAATGCCTCCATTTCAGCAGGTCCTGCATTGAATACCTGCGTCTTTATGTTTACATCACCAAGTTTTTTTTGGAAATCTCCGTTGTCCATGCCAATTACAGCTGGTGCATGTGTTATGTTTGGAAAGTATCCTATTCTCAATGCATCTGTACTAGCAAATGCTGTATGTTCATATCCTGAAAAGGACATGATGATCACAAATGCGATGATTGTACTAGAAATTACAAATTTTATTTTTGGATTAATTTTCAATGATGATACAATTCAGATCTTGGATATTAACAAATTGCAACTTATCACAAGGTTTTTTTGCAGTAGGCTTAGCTAATTATCATTCTATAAAATGAGAATAAGAAACTAGAATTCTTTAATAAAAAATTATGAAAAGGAGTTTTGTAGCGAGTCTTACAGGACTCAAACCATTGGTTTCAGTCTGTGAAAGGCTGACATTTGTTACGATTAATCTCCATTAGTTAGTTTTACCTTGTTCAAACCTCTTTTTTCAATATGTTTTACTAGGCGCCTAATCGTCTCTTGCTCGTTTTGGGAATGCTTAATTTTCCTAATGATTTTTTCTTCGAGTGTAGAACCTTCCTTGTCACCCACCATCTTGAAAAAAATACTAGGACTGTCTTTATTGATTTTTGCTCTGACTGATATATCATTTTTTACTATGTTAACCTCAAGTTTCTCAAACAGCGCAACATATTTTGTTACCAGTTTTTGGTTTTTCATTAGAGTATGACCGACTGGAAACAAGAGATAATCTCGTAATAATGAATGTACATTTCGATATGTCAAAGTTTTAGATAACTTGGATTCACGAACAATATCAGGGATAGTTTTTGGTCTTGTTGTTACCTTAAGAATTTTATTCTTGTTCTCATCGCGATAGGATTGCAAAATCATAATTAGCATTGATTTGTCCGTTATCGTAACCCATATAGGATTATCAATAGTCTGCCTCATAACATACGGATACGTGATTGGTATATCGGGGTTTTGATAAAATTCACTTCATGCCGTGTTATCTACTGTTAAACATCACATCAAATTCATCCCAAAATAGGTTTAGAAAAATTGAATAGAATTTATTGGAAATGCCTAAAAATAAAAAATTTGGGAAGGAGTTTGTTACTCCGAGTTAGCTTACTGCCCATTTTGTGTCAATTTTTTCTGACAAGACGTCGGATTCTAACCCTCTGGGGGTAGACAAACCCCTCGGTCCACCATTTTCTTCAAAAATGATAGCATACCAGCAATTGCCTATGAATGAGATAGGAAATTTAGAAATGATTAGAAAATATTAAGGAAAAAGAAATTGTATCTTAATCCAGTTTAGGCAACTAGTCTGTTTTTCTTATTGTGGAGTAATTACAGCAGTTGGACCCAAGTTGGGATTCACTACTGTGATTGTCACAGAATCACTACTTTGTCCATTTTCATTACTTACTGTTAGTGTAAACTCAAACAGCTTTAATTGACCAACGTCAACACTTGGTGCAAAGAATACT
>DASSAF010000207.1:0-13636 GCA_035685565.1 Nitrosopumilaceae archaeon
CTGAGAATTCAAAAAGCTGGATTGTTCCTTTAGAATCTATAAACGATATAACACAAATAACATTGAGAAAAGTAAATTTCATGAGGATAAAATTTTCTTCAAATGGAAAAGAAAAATCATATGATCTTGGAGTAGCGAAAAGTGTAACTAACTATCCAATAAGGCAACCACTTTTGTTTTATAACGTTGATTGGACTGCTTGGATAGATTTGTTAAAATCATGGATTTGAATTTAATTTACAGATATCAATTTTATAAATGAATAAAATAATTTTAATCTAATTTTGTTTTTTCGATGTTCCATGTAGAATCTCTCTAGATCTACTAACGATGAAATCTTGTTCGTCTTCAGATTCTGTTATGAACTTGACATCTGTGAGTCTTTTTGTGTATTTGAATATTTCAAGTTCATATGAATCGCCTTTTGGTTTGTATAATGCAATTCCAAAATTAGCAGCTCCATCAAAATCCTCTTTAAACCTCTGGTAATTTTCAGAAATTTTAAGCGATTTCACGAAAACCCAAGTTGTCAATAAAACTCTTGATTCGCAATAAAGTACAAATTCAAAAGAATCATTGGTTTCAATAAATCTAATTCTAATCTCATCGTCTGGCCAATATTTTATAATATTATTCCAAACTTCTGGAATTTTTTTTCTTTTATCAAAAATTAGGAGAAGCTTTGGTCGTACATCATAGAAATGATATCCCACACCAAGAAAATCATCAAACCATTTGATCTTTGTATCAGTCAAACCTATTTTGGCACATCATCTGCCATATTTAACGATTAAATGTTTTTGAGACTGGTAAATTTCCTCAACCAAAAATTTCTTTATCAGTTTTAAATTGATAATTAGAAAAATCTTGTACCTATGTACCTTTTATTTTTATATTAGAACAAAATAATTCTAAATCAATGAGAGTTACTAAAATAAAACCATTAGATGAGCTTCTCAAAATGAGTAAAGAAGAATTATTTCAATATTTGAAAGAATCAGAAAGTTCAATGCAGTCAACAGATTCTATTGAAATAGTTCCTTTCGAACATGGAACCAAGATATTGTATTACCATAAGGACCAAACCAAACCATACAAGACGCGTGCATATCTTAACAAGGTTGAAGATTCAGATCTTTTATAGTTTAATAAAAGTACATAATTTTGACGACCTTCATTATAATAAATGATAAAGGTAAAATCAAATACTCAGAGATGGGCGTTTATTGACACAATTCAAGATTGGTTTTTCCCAGGAGTAGATTGTGGGCTTCGATTAGTTTAGTTTCATTTTTTTTCCTAATTATTTTACAAGTTATTTTTTCAATTGCTAGTGACATCAAGGTATCATTTTCTAGAGTCATTTGCATATAGACCAATACGCTAAACTTTATTTTCTTTCAGGAATATTTTTTATCACATTATGTTTGGTGATATCTTTCAAACCATGATTTTTAGAGCAGGTGGGAAAATATTCAGCACATCCTGTTGGGGAGCGTAAAGATTCAAAAATAATATCAAGTAAAAATTTTGTAAGATTAATTCCTGTTTCGATTTTGCTTAACTTTGCAGAACAAGATGGATTTGATATTTGGTGAAATTGCTAGAATCTAGAAAAGAGAATCTTTTGCTTTTAATTCACGCCATTTACCGCGTGCCCAGAATCCCCATTTTTGTTTATCTTCTGATGGATAAAAGCACTTTTCATTATGTGCACATCCCATACATCTTGTAGATGGTTCTAGAGCTGGTATTACATTATTATTTAACAATGTATTAAGAATACGTGCTCTTCGTTTAGTTTCACTAAAAAGTTTCTCACTTTTTGGAACAATGAATTCCATTTCATTACCATCCTTATCAAAATACACTATAACACCCTCTGGTTTTGCAAACATGTGTAAGTAAGAATTTAATTGCATGAAATGTTCTGCGTGTGGCATCTCTGGTAATTCTTCTTCAGTTCTAAACATCATTACTACATCATCCTCCACTCTATCTGCTCGACCAACTAGTTTTAGTTTAGAATCAATTTCAATTACTCCCTCTAATGGCTTCTCTAAAATACTTAGAGCACTTTTTTCCATTAATTTAGACATCATTTGTTTGTGTGTTGGTTCAGCTGGATCCTTTCGATCTAGGTATGCGCTCCTAAGACATCCACTAACCTCATCTACAGAGATTTTACTTTCATCTTGCAAGCTTGGATTAACTACCGCAAATACTTGCTCTATTACATCATAAACATCAACTTTAGCTGGAGCATCACTTGCAGCTCGATAATTGTCAATTCCTTCTTTGATTTTCTCTTGAACTTTTCCTAAAATTTTTTCTTTTTGAACTCCAGACATCTCTACGAAATCTGTTCTACGACTATAAAAGGTGTTTTATCGTAAAAAAATTTTTTTATGATATTATTTTTAATTAAAATTTTTTGTATAAATTTTAGCAATACTTTAATAAAAGCGATTCATATGTGGTTTGGGTTATAAATTATGAAAAAAATTGAAGCAGTAGTCCCAGCGTCAAAAGTAGAAGTAGTCGCTTCCGCCATACTGGAAACAGGAATTGGCGGGTTGACAATTTCAGATACAAAAGGAAGAGGCGTACTTGAAAGACCAGTATTTGCCAGTGGAAGAGGAACTGGAGCATATAGACCTGCATTTAATGTGAATGCAACTATTATGGTTGTATCAAAAGATGATCTGGTAGACAAGATTGTGGAAAAAATTCTTTCTGCTGCCAGTACAGGAGCAACAGGTGAAGGAAAAATCTTCATAACTGACATAGCAGAAACTATAGATATCGGATCTAAAAAACGTGGAGATTCCACACTTTAATTTCTTTTAAGAAATTATTTTTAAAATTTAAAAAGTATGATACAGTGAACACTTATGATGTTTTTTTATTATTTCATGTTTTCCTTTTTTAGGCAACATTAAAACTCCATACAAATCATTATAACTCTAACACATAAAACAACTCTATGATTTGGCCTGGAATGGGCGATCCTACAAAGCGCAAAAAAACCCTCAAATTCTTAGCAATTACTGCAGCAATAGGTTTTGTGATTTATTTTGGCGGTCTTGAGATTCAGAATTACCTACACAAAGATGATCCGCTATACCAATGCATAAACAATAGAGGTATAAATTACAAAATTTCTGCAACTTTAGAATTGACAGTAGATGGGAAAAAAGCAGATATTCCAGCCAAAGTAGGGTTTGAAGGAGGATGTCAAAAATCAATGTATACGCTTTCAAATGACGGAGTGATTTATGCAGCGTGGGACAATAAATACAGATTTGAAATTGGACAGTTCTTATGGGTTTGGAAATTTCCCTTACGCGATATGGATGAAATTAAATCAAGAATACTTGTAAACGGAATAGAGTCACCAGACTTTATACATACACAACTTCAAGACGGAGCTCATTACAAGGCAGAATTCATTTCAAAAGCTTCAGAAAGTGGCAGTCCAAGCTTTACACCCCCTGGAACTTAGACAATATTCATTATCATTTAATTAATGAAAAATAAGGAAAAAGAATGGAAATTTACCAGTATTTTCCGTTGTCTGGTATCAAACCGATGCCTTCTTTCTCAAAGTGCTTGTCAAGCTCTGAAACCCATCTTTCTCTGGTATCTCCGCCTAAACCGTGCACTCTAAGCCAGAATGCAATTACTCCAAGGAGGAATACTGCAAACATCATGGTCGCAAATATGTAGATCATGACATCATAGAACAATGGGTCATAGTTTGGACCTATTTGACCAGCAAAGTTTGACAGCATACCTACGAGCATAGCAAATACAGCGCTCATCAACAATCAAAACATTTCATGTATGATATATACATTTCTGTTAAAGGAAAAACGATCTTATCTTACAATAGAGAATTAAAATAATAAAAAGGAAGAGTTAGTATGTTTTCTTTGCTTGTTTTGCTCTTACTACAAAGGCAATGAAAATTCCACCGAATACTGCACCAACTGCTATTGATGAACCCAGTACACCATTTGCGTCAAGAACTGGAGTACCAGAACCAGTATGTGGATTTGCTGCGGCTTCAGTTACTTTAGCATGGGCTAATTTCAACTGCTCCTCTAATGTAACACCGCCATTGTAGCCACCGGCTGGAGTTTGTGAATATTGTGCAGCTGCCATTGGTAACAATGCAGATGCTACAAAGAGGCTCAACAGAGCCATGCCAGTTATAATAGGTTTGTTCATATCAAACACCTGCTTGAAATGCACGTTCGTTCATATTTAACTTTTGTGTCAAATACTAAAAATTTTTGCAAAGTCTAAGTAACGTTTATGTTTTGCTCCACAGCCAATGCGACTTATGGGCAGAATGCATTCACACAGACATGGACAATCGCATTCGATCAGACCAGTTACACCTAGTGCACCAACATGGGTAAAACAAAGCCCTGCAGAAATTGAAGAATTAATTTTAAAATATGCAAAAGAGGGTCTAAAAACAAGTGAAATCGGAGTAAAACTCAGAGATCAATATGCAATCCCACTTACTAAACTAATAGTGAAAAAATCCATTACAGAAATACTTACTCAAAAAGGGATCAAACCAGATATGCCTGAGGATCTGAATAACATTGTAAACAAGGCACTAGGGTTACAAAAGCATCTCAAGACACATACATCAGATAGACGAAATGTTCGATCTCTAGAATTATTGGAAGCAAAAGTTCATAGACTTTCTTCCTATTATAAAAAAATAGGCCGCATTCCTAAAACTTGGAAATATAAGTCAGTCATAGCTCAACTTGAGTAATGACAAGCAAGCTTGATGCCGCGCTTTCTTACTTTCATGATAAAATATCAGATTGCATAAAATCTGGCAGAGATATTTCAGTTATAACTCATCTTGATTGTGATGGGATAACATCTGGAAGTATTGTAACAAAATCCCTCATAAGATCAGGTGCTAAATGTACAGTCAAAACAGTAAATGAATTCAACAAGAATTTAGTAGATAGAATGAAAAATGATTCAAGGGAATTTCATATAGTTACTGATCTTGGTGGCGGATTTGCAAAGGAACTTGATTCAGGATTAAATGACAACTGGATAGTTGTTGATCATCATCAGATACCAGAAGAAGAATTCGATAATGAACGAGTAATTAACGCATGGAAGTATGATATTGATGGGGGTTTAGAGGTCTCAGCTGGTGGTATGGCATATTTAGTTTCAAATGCGCTACATAAAGAAAATACTGATCTTGCATGGATAGCTGTTGTAGCTGCTCTTGGAGACAGACAAGATCAAGGTGAAAAAAAATCCTTTTCTGGAATTAATTTAGATATTGCATCTGTAGCTAAAAAAAATGGTCAAGTTGAAATTGATCTTGATATATTGTTAGTTGGAAGGGAAACAAGGCCTCTCCCAGACGCTCTTGCTTTTACATCACACCCGTTTATAGAAGGTCTTACGTGGAATAGAGATGCATGTTTGTCATTATTGAATTCTTCAGGAATTAAATTAAAAGATGGCAGCAGATGGCGTGTTCCTGCAGAGCTTACTGAAGATGAAAAAAGAACTCTATTACAAACAATTTCTAAATTTACAACAAGCAAAAACGCTACAGAGATAATGGATGAGCTTGTTGGATATACATATACTCTTTCTGGTGAAGACAAACGCAGTTTTTTGCGAGATGCACGAGAATTTTCCACAATGCTAAACTCCTGTGGAAGAATTCGTAAGGCAGGAGTTGGAATTGCAGTTTGTATGGGAGATAGAACAAAAATGTTAGAAGAGGGAGAAAATATTCTTTTAGAATATAGAACATTATTACGAACATATATGAATGCACTTTCAAGTGAACGTTGGAGAGTAGTGGATAACGGCAAATATGTAATGGTAGATGGAGAAGGATTAGTATCAGAAAACATGACGGGTGCAGTATCTTCGCTTCTTGGTGGATCACAAAAGAACACAGGCAAAATTGTCATCCTAAGAACAAATGGAGAGGATGGCACGATCAAGTTTTCCTCACGAAAATCTACAGGATGTAAATCTGAAGTTAATTTAGGATTACTTATGAGATCATGTGCAACAAAAGTTTCTGGAGTTGGCGGCGGTCACAATGCAGCTGCTGGAGCTCGAATAACTAAAGACAAATTGGACGAGTTCTTAGGCTGTTTAGAAGAAAATGTCACTAGAGTGTAAGGTTCAAGTCTTTCTAAATAATCTCACACCGCAAAAATCTGATTCCATACGAAATGCCTTAACACCTGATAACATAAACTTCCCAGAAAATCTTTCCATGAAGATTGAAAATGTTAACAATTCCCTTGTCTTTACATTTCAAGGTAAAGGAAATATACGAACATTAATTTCTACTATTGATGAGGTCCTTGAACATGCCCAAGTGGTACTCAGAGTGACTGGCTAATGCTTGATCCTAAAATTTTAAGAGAAAATTCTGATAAAATTAGAAAAATGCTTAATGATAGAAATGTTGATTTTCCGTTAGACCAATTGATAAAATTAGATAAGGAACGTAGAGAACTCATTATTAAAACTGATGAATTACGTAAAAAGAGGAATGAAATTTCAATAGAGATTGCAAAAAGAAAAAAAACCAATCAAGATGTAATATCACTCATTGAACAGATGCAAAATACATCCCAAACACTTTCAGATCTTGAAATCATGCAGACCCAAACTGAATCAAGTTATACAAAATTAGCACTAACCATTCCTAATTTAGTTGACGAATCTGTTCCAATTGGAAAAGATAATACTTCAAACAGAGAAATAAAAAAATGGGGAAAAGTTCCTCAGTTTGATTTTAAGGTAAAAGATCACATAGAAATATCACAAAGTCTTGATCTTGTAGATTTGGAAAGAGCGGCAAAAGTAGCAGGTGCTAGATTTTATTATTTAAAAAATGATCTTGTAAAGTTAAATCAGGCATTAATCCAATATGCATTAGATTTTCTCTCTGAAAAAAACTATATTCCAATTCAAACGCCATATTTGATAAATCGTTCATCTATGGAAGGTGCAATAATTGCACAGGATTTTGAAGATGTTATTTACAAAATTGAAGGCGATGATCTCTATCTAATTGGCACATCAGAACATGCAGTGGCATCAATGCACTCTGATGAGATTCTAGAAGGAAAGAATTTACCTCTCAGATATGCAGGGGTAAGCCCATGTTTTAGAAAAGAAGCTGGAGCACATGGTAGAGATCAAAAAGGAATTTTTCGTGTACATCAATTTGAAAAGGTGGAGCAATTCATTTTTTCAAGACCAGAAGAATCTTGGAAGGAACATGAACGAATGTTATCTATTGTCGAAGAATTTTATCAGAAACTTGAGATGCCATACAAAATAATGATGTTATCAAGTGGAGATCTTGGGAAGATCTCTGCCAAAACATATGATCTTGAAGCTTGGATGGCAGGTCAGAATAGTTATCGTGAGATAGTTTCATGTTCTAACTGTCTTGATTTTCAGGCAAGAAGGTTAAAGATCAGATTTCGTGATAAAACAAATGATGAAACACAATATGTACACACATTAAACAGTACGCTTGTAGCAACAACACGGACTCTTGTTGCTTTGATGGAAAATTTCCAGACAAAGGATGGCCATATTTCCATACCAAAGGTTTTACAAAAATATGTTAACAAAAATACAATCTAAAAAGTCGTACAACTTATATTTTTGATACATGTCGCATATAGAAGAAATCTACACCAACTTTTTAGACTTGCAAGATCGAGTTGTATTGTATTATGAAAACGCTACATCTTGCAATTTTGATTATAACTGGAATTTTTCTACCCATGCTTGGTTTAATGCCTATGCTACCCGCACAAGCAACAACACAATATGCACCTTCATCCAGTTTTGGTATGTCTGGCAATGCATCTGGTCAGTTTCCCTTCTTACCAACAAATATTGCCATCAACAGTACTGGTTTTATTTTTGTAACTGAGACAGAAAACGATCGTGTCCAGATATTTGACTCGTCTGGAAACTGGAAGCAGGTAATTGCCGGAGAACATCATAAATCTAATTGTTCTATGGAAGGCTGTAATGTTATTAGTTATGATTCAACCAACGGTCATTTTTATGCACCTACTAGTATTGCCATCAACAGTACTGGTTTCATATTTGTAGCTGACACAGGTAACGATCGTGTCCAGATATTTGACTCATCTGGAAACTGGAAGAAAACAATTGGGAAGACTGGTTATATCTCGGTTCAGTTTAGTAGTCCACGAGGTATTGCCATCAACAGTACTGGTTTCATATTTGTAGCTGACACAGGTAACGATCGCATTCAAATATTTGATTCGTCTGGAAACTGGAAGAAATCATTTGGTATGTTTGGCTTTAACTCTGGTCAGTTTCATGAACCCTACGACATTGCCATCAACAGTACTGGTTTCATATTTGTAGCTGATGCAGCTAACAATCGTGTTCAGATATTTGACTCGTCTGGAAACTGGAAAAAATCATTTGGTGAGGCTGGAAATGCCTCTGGTCAGTTTTATTTACCGACTGGCATTGCCATAAATAACAATGGTTTCATTTTTGTAGCTGACCAGATTAATCATCGTATCCAGATACTTGACTCGTCTGGAAGCTGGATGAAATCATTTGATGAGGCTGATAATGCCCCGTTTAAGTATTATCAGTCCTACGGCATTGCCATCAACAGTACTGGTTTCATATTTGTAGCTGACACAACTAACCATCATATACAGATCTTTAGACCTATGCAGATTGTTCCAGAATTTCCCTTTGCAGTTCCAGTTTTCTTGGTTAGCATTGCATCACTAATTGCATTCTACAGAATAAGGAAGATTTGAAAACTCTACCAATTGTGTACATCATATAAATAATCTAAGAGTTTTTGATCTTGTTTTGAGATTGAAAAGTATTGACATAACTTATATTTTGGCTAGAAACGTCGATTATAGTTGGCGCGTCAAAAGACAGCAAGAGTCAAGGACAAATGGAGAGAGAAAAAATGGGTTACAGTACTTGCTCCTTCTGCGTTTAACAATGTACCCATAGCATACATTCCTATAACTGATGATGCAAATGCGATAGGTCGAGTGATTGAAGTTACTTTGTTTGATATAGTCAAAGGTGATCCTTCACAGCATCAATTCAAACTATATTTCCAGATAAACAAAATAGATGGTGAAACTGCAACAACAATTTTCAAACGATATGAGTATGCGAAAGAATTTCTTAGAAGTCTTGTAAGACGCGGATCTTCTTTAATTAGTTTCATAGGCGACTATAAAACAAAAGATGGAAATATTTTCCGCATAAAGATAATCGCTTTAACACAAAAGAAATTAAATACATCTCGCAAGCACGCACTTAGATTAATTGCAAGAGATGTCATGTCAAAAACAATTCCTGAAATGACCATAGAACAATTTATTCAAGCTACTGCATTTGGAAAAATAAACTCCGATATCATGGCTGCTGTTAAAAAAATAATTCATGTACGACATGTAGGCATAGAAAAATCAAAGATAATTAGAACTGCAGAAGCTGAGATTGCATTATTGCAAGCTTGATAGATTCATTGTTTAGGTAATAATCAAAAAATATGGTAAATCATACAGAGATCGCTGCAGAGATTATAATTCATGCAACAGAAGATAAGAAAAAAATTTTCGATCCAATGTATGAAGTATTTGAGATAAAAGAAGAAGAATTCATGCAAGAAAGATTAGAGGGGCATTTTGGAAATCCTATTTTAATGATAAGCATAAAATTAGGAAAAAAACGGGCTGAAGAATTCATTAAGAAATTAGTTTCAAAGATTTCTAAATCTCAGATGAATGAGTTTTTAGAAAACATTGAGATGTATTTTGAGGGTTCTTCCTTGTTTATACGAATAAGTAAAAAAGATCTCGTAAGAAAATCTATTAGTTTACAACAAAATGATGCCTTAAAAATCAAAATTTCTACTCCTGTATATAAAAAGAGCGAACTTGTTAAAACATATTTGGAACTTTTAGGACAATGAAAAAAAGAAAAGATATCTTTTATTACAATTAGAAAATCCAATTGAATTTAAAAAATTCACAGAAATCAAGGTAATATCAAATGAAGAAAATCAAGCTGTTATTTCGTGTGAACTTGCCAAACTTTCACAAGTAGTTTTGGAATTTGAAAAAATATGTAAGATTGTAAACGTTTCAGGAACTCTCAAAGCATTACGCAGAGTTTAATAGTATTTTGAAGCCAAGATAAAAAGGGAATGATGTGATATTTGCCGCTCCAGTCTGAGCAATTGCTGTGAAGAAGCCGCGACGAACAGACCCAAAAATCTGATCTATTTTCATACGGTTCTTTTAAATATAGTAGATCCTTTTTTTTGGCTGTGAAAACCGATTATGACATCATTGTAGCTGGTGGAGGACTAGCTGGAATGATTGCTGCACAGTCAGCGTCATTTTATTCTAAACAAAGATTATCAATTTTAATATTAGATAGAAATCCACAACCTGCGTTAGGAAAAAAAACAATAAATGGTTGGATCTGTGGTGATGCAGTTGGTAAAAATACTGTAGACTTCATGACAGAAAGAATCAAGATTGCATGGGGAAATCCAGAGATTGAACATCCTGTTAAAGGAGTAATGGCATTTTCACCAGACAGGCAAACGTCTATACCTTTTGATGGTGATGGATTTATGTTAAATAGACAAGAACTTCCCCAGCGTCAGCTTCGTGATGCAAAGAAGATGGGAATAAACATACAGCATTCTGTAGCACTAAGGAATTTGTTATATGAAAATGGTTCAGTGATAGGAGTGGAAGGAACAGATCTTATAACAAATCAACCTTACAAAAAAACTGCAAAAATCGTAATTGATGCAACCGGAGTTACCTCCATGCTACGAAATGGACTTACAGTAAGTTCTAAGATTGAGAAAAAAATTGATCGTGATGATTTAGAATCTACCGGTAGACACATTATGAAATTTGAGCAAGGGGTAGAAGACAAAATAGATTTTGATCCTGATTATTGTATAATACATCTTGATCAAGACATTGCACCTGGAGGATATGGATGGGTCTTTCCAAAAGGTGAGAACAAAGTAAACATCGGTCTTGGAGTACAGCAAAAAGAACTTCTGAAACGAAATGAGAGAGTGGGAAGAAAAGACGATGTCACTAAATTGATTAATGATTATGTGAAAATCAACAAGGCAATGAAAAATCCACGATTATCTGACGATCCAAGTGACTCTCAGAACGCAACTGGAAACTGGCAGGTATCTGTTAGAAGACAAAATGATTGTCTTGTTGCAAATGGATACATGTTAGTTGGAGACTCGGCATGGATGCCAAAACCGCTAGATGCCGGAGGAATAGGGCCTGCCATAGTTGCTGCAACTTTAATTGGCAAAAATGCAGTTGACGCCATAGAAACTGGTGATGTAAGCGAGAAGGGTTTATGGCAGTATAATATTGATTTCATTAATGAATACGGATACAAAACTGCAGGTCTTGAAATTTTCAGAAGATTATTACAGACTTTGACAAATGAACAGATTAACTATGGTATGAAACACTTTTTGTCCAATTTAGACGTAGAAGCGATAAGTAAAGGCGAACATCCTGATTTTGGTACAGTTAGTAAGCTTGAAATGATGATCAGGGGTGCTTTGAACAAAAAACTCGCAGATGGTCTTAGATTTACTGCACAACAAAATAAAAAATTAACCGAGCACTATTATAATTTTCCAAAAACTCCTGATGGGTTTGATGTATGGCACAATACTTTGCACCATATTTTAGATGAATCGTATGCCAAGCTTGGAAATTAATTGATTACATAAGTTTCTGTTTTAACTTTTACTAAACTCATTTTTGAAATTTAACTTATTTAGTTAAGATTGTACTTAGTAATATCGAACTGGGACCAAGGCAATTTTAAATTAAGGTCTTGTGTCTTCAATATCGTGCTAGCAGAGTCATTATACATAGATTGGAATAATTCCTTTGAAGTCCTAAACAAGGCATATGACGCAGGTCTGTTTGTTTTAATAATAGGACCAAAAGGTACTGGTAAAACCACTCTTGTTAGAGAATTTGCTGCAAAAACAAACAGAAAGCTTGAATCAGTTAACTTTAGTTTACGAACTCGTGAGAGTCACTTGATTGGAGCAAAAACTCTAGAAAATGGTGCGATTGGTTTTGAGGAGGGAATATTAGTAAAATCCATGAAGGAGGGCGATGTTCTTTACCTTGATGAAATTAATGCTGCAGAAGCAGATGTATTACTAAGATTAGATGAAGCATTAGATGACCGCAGACAGCTTGTTCTAAAAGAATCAGGCGGGGAATTAATTCAAGCAAGTAAAGGCTGGTTTGTCATAGCAACTATCAATCCATTAACACATGTTGGAACAAAAGAGTTGCCACCGCAGATTCTCAGCAGATTTCCTATTAGAATAAGATTGGAATACCCACCAGAAGAGATTGAACTTCAAATTGTTAAAAAATACATTTCTGGTTCACATGACAAAGAACTTTTACAAGCAATAAAACTTGCCAACATTTTAAGGCAAGCTGCTTCTGTAGAAGAACTCTACTATTCTCCAAGCCTAAGAGAAACTATAGCTTTTGGAAAAATGCTTGATTCTAGTGTAAAACCAAGACATGCCGCAGAGATAATCTTTGCAAACATATACTCACAGTGGGGAAATGTTGAATATCAAAAAGTCAATGACATCATTACATCCATGTTTGGTAATTAATGCAATCTCTTCATCTCAGAAACGATACATTACTTGAAATTGCTACGTTTCTTGTTAGACGTTGGTCTGGGAAACAAAAAATAACCGTAGGTATTGCAGAGCAACAAGAAATTCAGACAAAATTGAAAGAAAATAAAGTTATCATGTTCCCTTTAGATCGTTTTCATGGTATTGATTTTCAAAAATACCGACAATTTAGAACCGCTTTATGGTATGAATCTATGAGATTAAAGTACAGCAACAAAGTCCTAAGTAATGATCACGCTTTTGGTTTTCTATTAAACACATTAGAAACAAGAAGAATTGAAAGTATGGGCAGAAAGGAATGGCGTGGAATGGACGAAGAGATAATATTCAATTATGGTTTTGCTTGGCTTTACAGACCTTTATTGAATTCACTATACGGGAAATCAAGGATTGTCGAGGGTTTTTCTCAGTATTTTTTGCTTGGAGACATAAAGGGTGAAGTCACACCAAGTTCATTTGAGAGAATCAAAAAAGCCGTAGAAGTTGCAAACGAAGCGATAAAACTAGCCGTAAATAATAATTACAGTACAAATTGGCTTGAAACAAAGGTATCTGAAATAATAAAAATTTTAGAAATTGATCCGCTTCTAACTATTCCAATATCAATTCCAAAAATTAGTTCTGGAATTGCAATATCAGACAGTGATTTTATCAAAGCTATAGGCAAGATAACTAAATTTCGTGAAAGTGATTTTGGAGAACTTGATCCAAAACGAATTACCGAGGGAAAATCAGTTTTTGAAGAATTCAAAGTATTGTTACAAGAGACCAAGAAAAATGAGAACAGAGGTTTGAGTACTGAATCAATCGGAATTAGCATTCCTT
>DASSAF010000208.1:0-2121 GCA_035685565.1 Nitrosopumilaceae archaeon
ATGTTTTTCTTGATTTTCTTAATTATGACAACATGTGCATAACCAAATGTTTCCTTCAAAACATTCGCAAGGTAATCAGGATGTTCTACACAATCTAATAATGAACATCGATATTCTTGAAAGAGCTTGTTGTTTACTATCTCAAGTGTAGGTTCCCCCATTTCGTTTAGCGCATCTTCTATGGCCATAGTCAGAAGCTCATCGTTTGATGGTATGTCTTTGTTTTCAACCAAATTACATTCCACTCCTCATGTTATCAGATCTAGGGACATTTGTGGAGATACCGTTCATCAGTGACATACCTCCGCATTCTCCCAAGAATACTCAAATAGTTTATGCATGGACTCCACTAGTGATTTTGAGTCCGCCCAAACTGCAAAAGGATTGTGTGATGGATGAGTTGCATTCCTTAGAAACACTAGAGATTCATCATTATCTTTTATCACAAAGCATTGATTTTCAGAATCACTATTTATCATCACTTTAATTGCGTTTTTATCCATTCCCTTTAAAAATGCAGGAAATCTTTGCGCTGGCGATATAATGATTTTAAAATCTAGAAGGGAGTCTGATAACATGTTGGTGATATCTGCATGATAAAATCTAGAAAGATCTTTTTCACTGCAAAATATCACGATTTCCTCTCTTGCATTTTTGATCATGTCTTTTATTTTTATATGTATAAGTTCACTTCCTTGAACCATTTGTAATTTTTCGCTTTTTGTATCGTTTGTTTCAATAATATATGACGGAATTTTATCCCATAATTGCACCATGTCTCTTTTTTGCTGTGTTAACGTATTGAGTTTCTCTTTTTCTGTATTTACTAACGTTGAAAGTGTTTGCTCTAATGGAAGAGCGGAATATTTAGTAGGCAATGAACATTCAGCAGTTACAATTCCTCGACCTTGCATTAGGTTGAGAATGAAATAAGTTTCAGTTCTTGGAAGCTGTAATGCTTTGAATACTTCTGCTGCTGTTTTTGGGCCATACTTTCCCAAATATGTGTATATTTTGGCTTGATTAGGAGTAAGTCCAAATTTTAAGAGTTGATCCGTAATCTTTTGTAGATTGAATTTGTGTTCGTACAAAGCCATTCCTGGTTCAGCATCAAATAGATTTATCTGAACACTATCGTCTATATCCTTCAAGGAATTTGATTAGAAATAGGATCCATATACGGATTGCGGATCTTTTCAGTTTTGGAAAGATATGGTCAGATGTAATTTATAATTATTTTAACGAGTTTGAATTTTATTCAATATATAATTTATTTTAAATGGCTATTTCCACCAAAAACCACGGTATATTCATTATAACATACCTAAGCTAAAATATTGTTTTAAGGTATACAAAACATGCCACGAAAAGGTAAACTTGTAGAAATTTTCAGCAAAGCAAGGTATACTGACAATCCCAATTCATACATAGTTGGATATCTTGATTATGAAAAAATAAAAGAAGTAACCTTGCCTGAATTCATAAAAATATCAGATAATTTTGAAACCATTCCAATAACAAGAATCTGGCACGTCAGGAAAGGAAATGATGTTTTGTACTCTAAAATAGTTAATAAAAAAGATTCTGATATAGTATGATTCTTTTTTATCATTTAAAGAGCTCTAAATATACGTAAAAAAATACCCAAACAGTGTTAATTGATTTCTTAAAACCCATACTTGAGAATCCTTTCTTTGTAAAGTATGGGCTACTTGGTCTTTTTCTTAATTCTGTCTTTGCTTCGTTTATTCCATTTCCAATTGCAATAACATCAACTGCACTCCTTCTAGAAGGTCAAAATCCAGTAATGGTATTCACAGTCATGGCCACAGGTTCTGTAGGAGGTGGAATTCTAACATATCTTGTAGGATATGATGGTAAAAAAATTTACAAGTTTTTGCGAAAAACACAACGAAATAAGGATTATGACAAGAGCTTTGATTGGTTAAACAAATATGGTTGGATCATAATTTTTTCATTAAGTTTGGTACCCATACTGACCGAAATCGTGACAATTATTGCAGGAGTAAAGAAATATGATTTTAAAAAATTTACAATTTCCATGAGTATAGCAAGGACGCTTAGTTCATTTGCTTCTGTTTATTTTGGCAGTATGTTTCT
>DASSAF010000209.1:0-1915 GCA_035685565.1 Nitrosopumilaceae archaeon
ATAAAGATGCATTATTTGATGCCTTGACCAGTGGTAAAATTGCCGGTGCTGCATTTGACGTATTTTGGCAGGAACCAGCCGATCCTAATGATAGAATGTTAAAGATTGATAGCTTTTTCTTAACACAGCATATTGCTGGATGGAGTGCAGAGTCTGTAGATGGTGCAACAAAAATCATTGCTACAAATATTGAGAGAATTTCTCAAGGAAAAAAGCCTCTTACAGCAATAAATCCTGAAGGTAGTACCTGAGTACAATTGGATCCACTTATTTCAGTTCCGTATTTAGATCAAAAGAAATCTTTTCATTGATAATGTGTCATAACTTAGAATTCAATTACCTTTCAACTTGAATTATAGATCGTATAAAAAACGCGAGGTAAACTATTATCATATATAGAAATTTACAACATGATCAACAGCGCACAAAGCATTCTTTTAAGTACATTTTGGCTCAAACTTGGATATAGATGGGAAAAATAGACAGTGATGACGAGGCCACAGCGAGGCTAGAGGCTGCACTATATTCAGCAGGAAGACCGCTTACCATAGAGGAACTAATCAAGGCTTCTGGAACAGAATCAAGAACAAAGACGCTGACAATGATGACAAATATTGTAAAAAAGACCAAATCTGTTTTTAAGGCAATTGAGGTTGCAAGCCTTCCTGACGGGTCTTATGTATTTCAGCTAAAACCAGAATATAATGCAGTTATCAGAAAGTATGCATCCAAACCCATACTACCAACGGCTACGCTGAAAACGCTCTCCTATATTGCATACATGCAACCCATCTCGTCTAAGAGACTCGTAGAGGTGCGTGGTTCTGGTGTATATCTTCATTTGAAATTTTTGCAACAACTAGATTACATAGAACACCAAAATGTTGGAAGAATGAAGATCTATACAACAACTGACAAATTCCAAAAATACTTTGGAATTCAGGGAGACAAGGATTTACTCAAACAAAAGCTATTCTCCAAAGTTCGAAGTACACCCCAGCAAACAGTTCAAGAAAACCCACAACCCACTGTGGTTCAACTATAACTGTACAGAATCTGCATTTTTAATTAATCAATTACAGAAACTGGATATATGGTATAAATTAGAGTTGTTTTATCGACAAGATATGAAGAAGTCTGTCGAGAACCTTGCAACAAGTAAGATAACAGGTGGAAGAAGATATCCAAACAGAACAAGAAGAAAATTCCAACTTGATAGATATCCTGTTGAAACTTTGTCAGGAGAACAAGTAACTGTTACTCGCAAAGTCCGTGGTCATGGCAGAAAATTTGCATTAAAGACTACAGATTTTGTTAATCTTGCAATACCCGGAGCCAAAGTAAAAAGAACAAAGATTTTGAAAGTTTTAAAAAATCCATCAAACAACGATTATGAAAGACGTGGAGTAATATCAAAGGGCGCCATACTAGAAACAGAGGCTGGTCAGTGCAGAGTAATATCAAGACCAGGTCAAGATGGCGCGGTTAATGCAATTTTGATAAAGTGATTACATGAAAGATTACGAACATGTCGTAATCTGGCTTGATTATTTTAACAAGACGTTGCCAAAAAAAATGGGCAGAAAAGTTTCCCGTGAAAAAAGTATTTTTGATCCTTCACTAAAAGAATTAATTGATGCAGCCAAGGCAGCTGGTCTGCAACCCAGCGAAACAAATGATCAGGTCAGATTTCCAAGAAGGCCTTTTGTCAGGTCAGGATATATCGTACTTCCAAAGGGACAACCAAAATCCAAAATCATATCAATGATTTCTGAAAAACTTGTTTCAAAACGTGCAAAACAATCAAAATAATGATCTCCCTAGCTTGGAGCTAAAGTAATGTTGACAGAACTCTATTGATAACAGTAAATGATTGTGAAGTCAATTGCAGGAGGTAGGCGAAGTTTTGCATTTG
>DASSAF010000210.1:0-3130 GCA_035685565.1 Nitrosopumilaceae archaeon
AAACTCGGCCAAAAAAATAACGCAACATCATACTATAAGAAAGTTTTAGCTGTAAATCCAAGTGATTCTGCAGCACTAAACAAACTGAATCTTACATTTAACAACGCGAACAAGACGGCAACGACAGGAATCCAAAAAATAGATAAAACATTGCTAATTGCTGTTGGAGTTTTTGTTGCAGTTATAATTGGAATAATTGTAATTAATCTGGCTGTCAAAAAAAGAGGACGTGGATCAGGATCAAAAATCACAACAAAGAGCGGTTCTGGAGAAGCAGATGAAGCCCCATCCAAGAAATCAGAGTCAGACGCAGTAGATGACGATGAATGGAAGGGAGTTTAACCTTTAGAATGTTCCATGCGATCATAAGAGCAGCTAGACCAAATATTTCTTAAAGAAACCTGATACGTAGAAAAGGTACGCATGCTTTTAATATTAAATTCCCAATATTTCAGTCATGATGAGAGAGGAATCAAGTTTATTGCAGAAAATGGACCCTCAAAAGAATCCAGAACTAGTTTTAGATACTGTAAATGCATTACAAGAATTTGAAAGAGTAGAGTATCAGAGACTAGATGATATTAAAAGAGCCATAAAAGATGGAAAAACAATTCCAAAACATGAAATTATGAACATTGTTGGCAGGTATGAAAAGTTACAACATGAAGCAGAAAATAAAAAAAAGGTTCAATGGACCATATCTGTTATAAAAAAACTACAACAATCCATGATAGGAAATTTTGAAATCATGGATGTAATTAAAAACAAGCTTGAAGAGGAAATAACACTTGATGAATCAGAAATCAATTACCTAAAAGAAAATTGGAAACAGTTAAGAAAAATAAAACAATAAAAAATTAAAAAAAATGATTTTGTATTCAACTAGTGTTACATAGTGGTGCCAAAATATTATTTTAAATAATTACATACAACGATTGATATTAAAATTTAGAAGCATAGTGTCATAAAAAAAAATAACTCAAAGAAAAGCTACGTAATACTTTAATATTAATTGGCGAAAGGATCGGATCAATGAGCCAAAATACTGCAAAGCATCAAAAATTCCTCTTTGCATCTCTAGTCGCACTTGTATTACTGAGCAGCTCATTACTTGTCCCAACTTTATCAGCATATGCAGATAAAGGAAATGACAAACCAAAGGGCAGTGATCCTCCAAAGAATAACTCTCCACAGGTTTCACCAAAAAATGATCCTCCAAAGAGCAATGATTCTACAAATAATGCCAATCATCAAGACGATGATGATCATCACAAGAAAGGCAAGAAGGATCCAGACAAAGATAAGGACAATGATAGAAAAGAATGCAAGCACGGAGACACAAATAAGAACGGAAAATACAAACACAATTGTGATTCCGACCACGACTTTAAATAGAAAATAGATTTTTCTATTTTTATTTTTTTTTTAGTCGGACCGTCCTCTAAGAAGGAACCGGTCTTTCTGGTAGACCACGCGTGAGAGTCTGTTAATCCCAAAAATGGAAAAATCGTTCCTAGCAAAAAACAAGTATTTTTTTAGGACGCATAGCTACTTATCTATCTCACATGGAGAATTTTCCTAATATGAGCCAGTCTGATAATAACAAGTCACGCATCAGAATAGTATTGCAGCTGCAGGAGGCAAGAATAGGCGATCCTAGCAGATTAGAATCCATAAAAGAATCACTGACTGCCGGAAAGGAACTCCCTGAAAGCGATGTACAATACCTAAAACAGACTTCGGGCCAATTAAAAACTGCAATCGAACACCAGATGATGTGTGATTGGGCAATTGACTTTGTTAAAAAATTCCAAGAAAAAAAGAACAAAAAGGAATTTACTTTAGATGAGATCCAAAAGTCTCTAGAAAAGGAAAAAAAGGGAATCAAAATCGATCAAAGATTCTTAGATCAAATTACATCAAAGTTTAAACAGTTAGGAGAACAGGAGAAAAAATCCAAATGGACTTTGGACTTGATATCACAATTAAGAGAAGCAAAAATCGGAGATTCTGACAAGTTTGACCAAATTACCAGGACAATAAAAAGCGGCAAGGCAGTTGACGAGATTGATAAAAAATATCTAATGGAAAAGCAAATGCACTTCAAAAAGGTAGTAGAAAACAAGACCAAGGTTTCATGGAGCATAGATGCAATTAAGAAACTGCAAGAAACCGAAGTCAAGCATTCAAACAAACTAGAAAAAATAAGACATGCAGTTGAACAAGGAAAGCCAATTTCAGAAAACGAGCAAACTTATCTTGATGCACGCTACGAAAAATTACGACATGTGGTAGAGGAGCGAAACAAAATTGTGTGGACCATACAGACAATAGAAAAGTTGCGCCAATTTAGAATAGGTGACAATACAAAATTTGATTCCATAAAGCAACTACTTGAGGAAGAAATTCCAGTTCCAGAAGATGAGGTCAACTATCTAAAAGAACAATACAAGATGTTACGACAAGTGCTAAATAACAAAAAAAAACTTGAGCTAGTTGTTGGACTAGTCGATGATTTACAGGCAACAGAGATAGGGGATTCACAAAGACTGGCTGCAATTAAAAAATCAATCGAGGAAGGAAAGCCAATTGAGGAAAACGAAATTAACTATCTCAAGCAGAAATACAAAATATTAGATATCATAGCAAAAAATTCAGAAAAGGAATACCAAACAAACAACATTCTAAAAGAGGAAGTTGATTACAATTCAGTTTTAAGTGGACTAAATGAGGCAATAACAAAATTACAAAGTCTACAAATCAAGGTTCCAGCATGATTTTTATTAATTATAATTCCATTTCATGTTTTGAGTCCGATAATCATTTTTTTAATTCAGATATTTCCAAAGTTGGAAAATTAATGAATGATTATATAGTCCCGCGATCAAAAACTAGATCTCAGGTATAAGATATGACAACAACACAAAAAATAACAAGATACTTTCTAGCTACAGTTCTATTAGCAGTACTTTTAGGCTCAGCACTAGCTGCACCGACTTTCTCTGCTTATGCAGACAAGGGTAGCGACAAATCAAAAACTTCTACTCCAACGAATAATTCTCCTCCAAAAGCTGATCCTCCAAAGAGTAACGATCCTCCAAAATCAGATCCTCCAAAGAGTAACGATCCT
>DASSAF010000211.1:0-1613 GCA_035685565.1 Nitrosopumilaceae archaeon
GTAGGTGGAGTAGGAGCTAGAGTTCCAGGCCCAGGAGCACAAGCAGCAATAAGAGCACTAGCAAGAGGTGGCTTTAAGATTGGAAGAATAGACGACGTAACTCCAATACCACATGACACAACCCGCAAGAAAGGCGGCAAAAGAGGAAGAAGGGTTTAATCGTCCAATAGTTTTACTTTTACTTTACAATTGTTATATTCAAAAAAATTTGTTATAAAACTGATAAATTTATCTTCGTGTTTTTTTCCTTTTGAAGCTGCAATCTGATCTGCAAGTTTTTGTTGCATAGCAAGAAGTAATTCTACTTTGAATAATATTTTAAAAAAAGCCCATCCAAATCGCTCCATTGGATTACTTACCAAAAAACCATCTTTTATTCCACATAGCAATTGAAGACGTTCCATTGCTAAAGAAATAAGTTCTCTATCAGTTTCGTATTTTGTTGTAGCAATTTCAACAGTTATTGCCTTGTAGCTCATAGAATCTTATTTTTTTACCTGCTTTTGTCTTTAACTAAATCTTTGGAATGGAAAGCCTCATTTGTGATCAGAGTTATACACATGCAGGATAGAGAAATTGGTTGACAGTGATACTGAAGAAAAAAAACGTAAAGATGATCTGGTCACAGACTATGGAGCAGTATTAAGAGAAAGTGCTATTTTAACATCTTTTTCAGGTTTTTTATTTGGGTTTTTGTTAAATATCTCTATTAATTCCTCAGCCAGCTTTATCCTCATAGATAAAATCATTCTTTTGATATCTTTACTTTCAATAACGACATCAGTTTCATTTTTTATAATGCCTATAATTTACCACCATTTAGAGTATCCGTATATGGATTTTGAGAAATTCAAGCAACGGAGTCATCGTTTTACATTATTTGGTTTAATTCCTGCAATGATCACATTATTCTTGGGTTTACAACTTGCCATGAGATTTTTGATAGGGAATATTGTTGTCTCATTCCTACTTGGTGCAATACCATTTGTGCTTATCTATGCATTTTACAGATTAAGGAAGTTTAGGACTCCGATCTAGTTTTATGCTTTGTTAATTATGTGATAAAGATTATAGAGTGTTTTGCTCAGAAGTTTCTTGTGAAGTGTTTTCTTTAGACGCCATTGTACGCTCTTTCAATTTATCAGACCATGAAACAAGCTTTCCATCTTCTTCTACATGAATAGTAGTTTCTACTCTCACACGAATTCCAATAGAGCGAAAAAGAGCAAGCAGTTTTCCGCCGTCAATTATTTCTGTGACTTCTCCTGACTGGATAAGCTCGGCAAGTTTGTCTATAACCAATTTAGTTTCATTTGGAAATTGGCTTTCTGCAATTTGAAGGATTTCCAGACCACGATAACCTAGTTGTTTTACAAGAATTTCTCTCGGAGATGGAGTATTTGATGGAGAGGGTTTCTGCGCCTTTAGTTCCTCTTGTTTTTGTTGTTCTGTGATATTTTTTTGCATCTCGCGCAATCTTTTTGCTTTTAAGAGTTCTAGTTCTTTGTCTTCCTCGCTCATCCCTTAATTACTCCAATTGGAACAAGTTTTACAACTTTGGTTGCGATTCCAAGTTCATGTGATACATTAGCTACTGCGTCCACGTCTTTGTA
>DASSAF010000212.1:0-3063 GCA_035685565.1 Nitrosopumilaceae archaeon
ATTATTTTAAATCCAGAGGCAATAGAATTTACAAATGTCATTAGAAATAATCCCAGTTAAAATAAATAGAGAAATTGAGCAAAATGACGATATTTCTGAATTGATTTTATTATCTACATCAAAACCAGAAATAAAAGATAATGATATTCTAATCGTAACACAAAAAATAATATCTAAACAGGAAGGGCGTGTAGTACAATTATCCACAATAATGCCATCTCTTCTTGCAACAGGCATTGGAAGTGAATATGGAAAAGATCCGCGAGTTGTACAAAAAATACTTGAGGAATCAAAGCGTATAGTGAGATTGAATGACGGTGTCATAATCTCTGAAACCATTCATGGATTTGTATGTGCTAACGCTGGAGTTGACGAAAGTAATGTCAAGCAAGGATATGTTACACTATTACCAAAAGATGCAAACGCATCTGCACAAAAACTAAGAGAACTGATAATGAAAAAAACAGGAAAGAACATTGCTGTGGTAATATCAGATACATTTGGCAGACCGTTCAGAATGGGTCAAACAAACTGTGCTATTGGATTGGCTGGTATTTCAGCAATTGCTGATTATGTTGGAACAAAAGATACTTTTGGCCGAATTCTTCATTCTACTGAAATTGCAATTGTAGATGAGATATGTTCTGCATCAGAGTTAGTGATGGGTAAATCCCTCAATACTCCAATTACTATAGTACGAAATTACAAGTTTAATAATTCCAAAAGTGACGTGAATTATCTGCTTAGACCAAAAGATGAAGATCTATTTAGGTAAACTATACGTACAACCATTGAAATAAAGAATATATTCTAAAGTAAGCAGTACGAATAGACGTTGAGTATTTTAAAAGCAGAGTTACATTGTCACAACGAGTTTTCTAATTTTCAGCTTGGTTTGAAAGAAACCCCATATGATTGTGGAATAAGTGTTTCTGAACAACTAGAACAGGCACATAAAATTGGACTAGATGCCTTCTTTATCACAAATCATAATACTTTGGATGGATTTTCAGCCTTGATTGAATACAAAGAAAATCATGAAAAGTTCAAGAATCTCAAAGTCTACCCAGCAGAAGAGATTACGACTGACACTGGAATACATGTTATCGCATATGGCCTTTCTGAAATAATAAAATCCGGACAGGCTCTGGATGAAATACTTGATGAGATTAAAGCGCAAGGAGCTATCTCATGTGCGCCGCATCCATTTGCTCTAAGTAATGGTTTACGTGAGCAAGCAATATTTTGTGATCTAATTGAAGTCTTTAACAGTAATAATGTTGATAGATATTCCAATTTACGCGCATCGTATTTTGCACAAAGTAACAACATGATAGAAGTGGCAGGTAGTGATTCTCACGTTGTATCTACACTAGGACGATGTATCAATCTGATCGATTCTGAAAATACACTAGACAATGTATTGTATGCAATGCGTAAAGGGAAAATCTCTATTGGAAAAACAGGCTATGTTACAAGTAAAGAAATGATAGAGCATGCAAAATATAAAATTGAAAATTCAAAAGGTGACATTATAAAATATTTTCAACAAACACATCCACATCTGACAGGACTATGTGTTTTTTTAATTAGAATGTTTGAATCCAATCCAAACAGTCTAATGTGGACAGCTGTTTATAAAATTGCAGTACATCTGACAACAAAACTTTCTAACAAAATAAATTTTAAAAACCATGATCATACAATTTTATATGAACGTAACTTGAGGGCAATACTGCCTATGATCCTCACTTGACAAAATATTTTCTGTATACAAGAATAGATTTTAATATCACGTTGCAGTCATTTTAAATTATAGGGTGAATTGAATGTCAGAATTAGGGCCAGCTAAGACAATTGATGTACGTGGATTGTTCTGCCCCGAACCTGTATTTAGAACAAAAATAGAAATTGAAAGAATGACAGTAGGGAATGTTCTAAAAGTGATTGCAGATGATCCTGCATCTGAAGAAGATATATCAAGATGGGTAAATAGAAATGGTCATCAACTTTTAGAACTAAAAAAGAATGATAAAGATCTAGAGTTCACCATAAAAAAGGTGAAGTAATACTTGGCAACAAAAGTTGTAGATGATTCTGAAATCTTAAAGAAAATTGGGAATACTCCTCTTGTAAAATTAAATTCTATTTCTTCAGATAATGTGATTTCTTATGCAAAGTTAGAATCACATAATCCGTTCGGGTCTGTAAAAGACAGGGCTGCCTATTGGATGATAAAAGATGGGGAAGAGCGTGGACTTTTAAAAAAGAATGAAAGCATTATCATCGAGCCCACATCTGGCAATACTGGAATTGCACTAACTGGCATAGCTAATCTGTTAGGCTACAAAGTCGAAATAGTAATTCCTGAAAAAGCAAGTGAAGAAACAAAGAAAATAATTGAATCACTAGGTGCAAAGTTATTTCAAACAAGTGACGATTTGTGTCCAAAGGTTGGTGCCGGTACAGATCAAAGTATAGCACTTGCCAAGGCTATATCATCTGCAAGGCCAGATATCTATTACATGCCTAATCAATATGAGAATGAAGCAAATTTTATGGGTCATTACAAAGGCACTGGACCTGAGATTTGGGAGCAAACTAAAGGAAAGGTAACTCACTTTTTGACAGGTGTTGGCACTGGTGGCACCATAACTGGAATTTCTGCCTATCTGAAGGAGCAAAACCCAGAAATTAAGACAGTTGCGGTTCAACCTCAACAAAATCACTTGATTCAAGGATTACGTAACTTTGTAGAATCAGATAAACCGGTTTTGTTCAAAAAACGTGAAAACCTAGTGGATGACTGGATGACAATAACTAACGAAGAAGCTTTTGCAGCAGTAGTCAAATTATTTGAAAAAGAAAAACTTGTAGTGGGCCCATCTTCAGGTGCTGTCTATGCCGCAATGGAAAAACTTTCTTTAGATAAGGGATGTGTAGTTGGAATATTTGCAGATGATGGTCGCAAATTCAAAAGCTTGTATGTCCAACAAAAAGTGTTTACAGAGGAACAATTTGACAAGGCTCTAAAAGAAGCGATACATTTGTCTGCCGCATCTT
>DASSAF010000213.1:0-7275 GCA_035685565.1 Nitrosopumilaceae archaeon
AATTCGTTTGTGATTGATACTACGATGGCGACATGGGAATCATCAGATAATTTCTTTAGTACTGCATTGAGGTACTCTGGATGTATATAACAGTCAGTCAGATTACACTGGTACTCGTTTTTTAGCATATCAACCACTTTAACATATGTTGGTTTTCCGAGATCAAGTAGAGTTTTTTCTATAGCCCATGTCGTAAGGATGTTGTACGTCTTATTCTCTAGCAGAGACACCTACAATGTAGATGGGTTCCAAACAATTTAACTTTTGGTTTGTAATTTTTTGCTTGCATTTTGAATCAGAGTAATCCATTTGTTATCACCTTTGATCTTTTCAAAATCCCCAAAATTCAAGATCTATCTATTAAATATTTAGTAGTATAGATGCGCGTTTTTTATTTATTAAATTTGTATTATGAAATCTAGTGCGCTCGTAAGCAATTACAGACCACACCAAAGTACTGAATACCAGACCATACCAAGTACCTGACCGCAGGAGACCTGAAATTTCAGGTTCCTGTTGGTTAATTTAGTAATGCTATATACTAGAAAAGATATTTTCAAAATCATTGGTTCGCGGCTATCAATCTGAAAAGATAAAAGAAAAATTAATTGAAATTTTGCATGATTCAAAAATAGGCCTTTCAGGCATTGAGATTTCTGAAAAATTAAAAATAAATAGATTAACCATGACAAAATATCTACAAGTCTTTGCTGCAGAGGGACTTGTAAAGCAAAAAAACATAGGAAATGTAAATCTATGGTTTATGGAAGAAGGTGTTGAATTATTTGAATTTCCTGCAGATTTTTTCCGGCTAAAAAATAAGTATTTGCAGTATGTGCTCTCAGGTGCTAGTAAAGAGGCTCATAATATACTTAGAAATTCGCTTCATTCTGGTGCCAATCCTACTAAGATAGTTACAGAAGTAATTATTTCAGCAATAGAATCGGTTCAAAATTCATATGATGCTGGAAAGATTGGTAAATCTGAAAAAAATTATCTTGATGACATTATCTTAGGTTCGATTTATCTTGTCATTCTAGTTGAACAGGAAACAGATATGAAAAAGAATATTGTTGTTTTTTCGACTGATTCTAAAAATTCACTTATGGCACAAGCCGCATCTGCAGCTTTTCATGTTGAAGGTTGGAAAGTATCACAACTAGGAGACATGTCAAGTGCTATTGATGTCATGTTTGACATAGATCTACAGAGATTTCTAAACAAAGTATGGGTAAAAAAACAAGGTTTGATGGTAATTGTAGTTTTTTCTTCTACAGAAAGTACAATCAAGTTCTTTTCCCAGGCTGTTACTGCATCAAAAGCAAAATTTGGTAAGGCTTTACATCTTGTTTTTTGTACAAAACTAGCAAAAAAGACTAGAGAAGAAGCAGATTTTGTTTCAGAGGATATTGAAAAAGTATTACAGTGGTGTCAAACAGTTTATGAAAGATCACAATCTTAACGATCTAAAATTTTCAATATCTTAAACGGAGCGTTTGCATAATCGAATCCCTGTTCAGCTGAAATTAGCAAAACATTTTCGTCCATAGGAAAGCTCATCACTATTGCTTTTTCTCTATATGACATGGCAAATTTTACCGGCCCCAAGACATGATCAAACTCACGCCTCATTTTTGTTCTTAACACTAGTTCCATGTATAACATCTCATCATCTTTTGAATCTTCAAGAGATTTCAGGCCTTCTTTCATGCCCCCAGCAAAAAGCCTACCTTTCTCATTTATTGCTCCTGCAAATCTTATTTTAGGGTCTATTTCAAGGACTTTCTTGCACAGCTTCTCAAAATCCATTATTGTTTCTCCTACAAGATATCATGAGACGGAATATTAAATTAAATATCAACAATAAATGATAAAGGCCGATCTATTTATTGCGATCTCCTGTATATCATTGGCATGGAATCTGATGCTGAATTTAAAAACAAAATAGACCCTAAAGAAGCTGCGGATTATTTCAAACACCTTTCATTGTTTTGGACTGATATGGCATATCTAATTTCAAGCAAACCATCTGCTTTAACGTCTGCAGGACCTATGAGAAAGTTTTCTCTGCAGACTAAAAAACTGGCAAATGAAATGATAGAAGCAAATGAGGATCTTATAGAATTTAACACAAAACTTGCTGAATATTATAAACAACTTTCAGATACTTGGACTGAATCACAAAAAAGATTCAATACCAAAATTCCAGAGATTCCAAATGATATAGAGCATATCGAATCCTCAAAACGTGTGTGGATAGACATATTTGAAAATGCATTTACACAACTTTTTGATTCTGAAAAGTTTGGAGAGAATTTTGGCAAATTAATATCAAGTGAAATTGAACTTTCTAAACATTGGAATAATATGCTTGCTGTATTGCTAGAATCTGTGAATGTTCCAACTAAAGATGATTTGAATGAAGTTTACAAAGAATTACACTCATTACGAAAAAGGATAAGTAAACTAGAAAAAAATGAAAGAAAATCTGGAGTAAATCACAATGGAAAATGAATTAAAAATTGATCCAATACTTATTGAAGAATTTTTAAAATTTAATAAAAATTTGATTGATGCTCCAAAAATGGTGCCTGCAATAGATGAAATTAATCTTGAGATGACCCCGTATGATGTTGCATATTCTGAAGATAAAATTCGTCTTTTACATTTCAACTCTTCAATTCAAAAACAGCATAAAACTCCACTTGTTATTGTGTATGCACTGATAAACAGATATCATATTTTGGATATTCATCCACAAAAAAGTTGGATTAAAAATCTATTAAATCAGGGATTTGATGTCTATCTGATAGATTGGGGAAGTCCAACTAATATTGACAAATATCAAGGCTTTGACGATTACGTTAATGGTTACATAGATAATTGCGTCGATTTTGTATGTGATGAAGCAGGTGTAGAAAAAATTACTTTACAAGGTTATTGTACGGGCGGTACGTTAGCTACTATTTATTCTGCACTTCATCCAGATAAAGTAAAAAACCTAGTTGTCACTGCTCCTGTGATTGACGGTAAAAAAGACACTACAGTTGTTGGTAACCTTGCTAAACACATGGATGTAGATGAGATGGTGAAAGCAATTGGTAATATGCCTCCGGAATTCATGTATTATATTTTTTCTATTTTGAAACCGTTTGAACAGGGAGTGGAGAAATACATACACTTTTTTAAAAATATACATGACAAGAATTACGTTGACAGTTTTTTACGTGTTGAAAAATGGTTACATGATACGCCCTCCATACCTGGTGAACTTTTCAGACAATGGATAAAAGACGTCTACCAAGAAAGTCTATTAATCCAGGACAAGATGTATGTTGGAAATCATCTTGTATCGCTCAAGAATATCACAATGCCGATATTCATCCAAGTGGCAGTAGGGGATCATTTAGTTTCTCCTGAGTGCAGTATGCCTCTATACTATGCAGTAGGAACTGAGGATAAAACCATGAGAATTTATCCAACAGGTCATGTAGGAATGATAGCAAGTTCATTTTCGCAAAAAAAAGTTCTTACCGAGCTTGGCCAGTGGCTAAGTGAAAGATCAAAATAAAAAAAGGAAAAGATTCCTTATACTAATTTCGTGTTGGTGTCAATGCAGAGATCCAGAATTGGAAAAGGTTCTCATTTAATCCTGTAAATGCTTTTGCATTTTCATTGAAGGTTTTGATATTTTGTTTTGTTGCATCAATTGCAGCTAATATTACCTTGTTCTGAACTGCTCTTGCTTTGATTGCCTCTTCAGTTACATCATTTACAGCTTTTACTACTGCCGCTGGTACGTTTGTATTTATTCCAGCTTTTGTTGCAAATTCTTGCTGTAGTGAAATAGCGGATTCTATTGTATTTTTCCATGCCGAAGTGCATTCTTGTTGAAGATTAGTTATTGATTGTAGGTATTGCGGTGCTGCTTTTTCAATATCCTCAAAAAACTTTTCGACATTCTGTTTGTATGTTGCGTAGATCTCTTTTGTTTCTTGTGCTGTCTTACTCATTATTTCACCCCCTTTTTGATTTTTTTCTCGATAGGAATGATTACAACTTGAACCAGGTCTCCCTCTTTTAGCCCAAGTGCATCTCTCTCAGCTTCGGGAATCGAAATTCTTCCATTACTTCCAACCGATGTCTTAAATGCACCCCATGACAAAAATTGTGGCATTGTTTGTGCAAGTTTGAAAACACTGTCCATTGCTTTAGATTGCATACCACCAAGATTTTCAACAAAATCAGATTGAGCTTTTGACCCTTTGTTTATGAGATCTTTTAATGTATCTACAGGCTCAAAACTTTCTGCTTTATGCTGACTCATCATGGAACCAAATGTTTTCATAAAATCAGCCTGCGCCTTTCCGCTTTTTTGTATCCATTCTTTGAACATCTCGGTTGGATCATATTGAATATTGTTACCAGTCATTGGTTTCTATTGGTAATAATGGTATTTATACCTATTGGTAATAATTGGATATTATAACCAGTTACTGGTTTAAGAAATTAAGTACAATTTGTGAAAACTTGTCTGGCTCTTCAATATGTGGTGTATGTCCACAGGTTTCCATAATTTTTAGTTGACAGTTTTTTATTGAAGCAGTAAAGTCATTTGCATATTTGACTGGAATTAAGGTATCCTGCTTTCCCCATATAACCAGGGTTGACGCTGTAATATTTGGAAGCCTGTCTGTAATGGGTAGAGAATTTTTTAGTGCAAGTAAAGTTGACATAAACGCCATTTTTGCATTTGGCTGTGTCATTCTTTTAATAAAACCTTCAATTGATTCAGCAGTAACATTTTTGGAGCCAGTCATCATTTCATATGCTGTTTTTACGGTATCATAACTTGGGTATAGTGCGGCCATTGAATAGGCATCTAAGGTAGGAGTGGAGCTCTTCATTATTCCAGAAGGCGATGCTAGAACGATTTTTTCAATCATTTTACTTTGTGTTATTGCACATTCGGCTACAATTTGACCTCCAAGCGAAGTGCCAATCATGTGTGTTTTTCTTATATCTAGACTATCTAAAAAATCAAAAATGAACTTTGAGAAAAATTCAGGCGTATAATCAATAGAAGGTTTGTCGCTATATCCGTATCCAGGTAAATCAGGTGCTATTACACGGTACTTTTTACTAAGAATAGGCATGACTGCTGACCATCTTTCGGCAAATCCTCCAAGGCCATGAATAAGAACAATATTTCTACCTGGGCCTCCTCCATCAAGATACCGGATCCTGATTTCCCCTACTTTGATGTATTCTTCAGATATCAGATAAGTCGTTCGTATATTCATGATGAGATAAATCTTTTCAAGAAGAAAAATGGGCCGAATGGGATTCGAACCCACGACCTTTCGATATCTGAAAAGATATTATCAGTCGAACGCTCCAGCCAAGCTGAGCTATCGGCCCAAGAAATTTTTCTAGTCAACGGTCATTTAAGTTTGCTGGCTTTTCCATTTGATAGAACAACCCATAGATGGATCAAAATCCTTCTCTATTTTCTTTCCAGACAGTAGTTTTTCAATGTTATTAATCATAGTTTTTTCTGTAGCAGTATCTTCTGGGCTCATGGCATTGTCAATTCTGCCATGAAAGACGAGTTTTCTCTCTTGGTTAAAAAGGAAGGGATCAGGAGTACACACGGCACCATATTTTTTTGCAATCTCTTGTGTCTCGTCAACAAGATATGTGAATTTAATTCTCTTTTCTTTTGCGAATTTTTTCATATTTTCAAAACTATCATCAGGATAGTTTGTTGGGTCGTTACTGTTTATTCCAATCATAATTATGTCATTTTTGAATTTTTCATAGATCTCATTTAGCGCCTTTGTCTTTGCTTGTACATATGGGCAGTGATTGCACATGAAGACTATTAGCATGGCCTTGTAGTTTTTAAATTCAGAAAGAGCGTGTTTTTTATCATCTGTTCCCAAAAGAGTAAAGTCAGGAGCCTTGTCACCTTTCTTTAAAACGACTTCTGATTTTAGTAATACCATAAAAAAATTGTAAGAATAATACCAATAAAATCTTTGCCTGCATAAAGGCAACAATTAAAATCTGCACGATTAGCATCCCATACGATGGGCTGGTAGTTCAGCGGTAGAATACCCGCCTTGCACGCGGGGGGTCAGGGGTTCAAATCCCCTCCAGTCCACTCCTACTGTGAGTTCAAACAGATCGCTTTCCGCACCCGTTTTTCTCAACTACTGCCTTGTTTTCAGATATTGTCGCAACAAGCCTCCAATTTTTTGAAATCATTTCTTCAACCTGATCAAGTTTTACTACAATCTGAACTGTCTGTTGTTGCATATTTTCAGATTCGCTTGTCGTTGAATTTTCTGAATTTCTTGTTTCGGTTTCTTGTTGCATTTCCAACTGTTTGTCTGTCTGCATTTCTAGATCCAGAAATTCTTCACTTCGCCTGAAAGCGTTTTTCATTTCTTTGATCAAAGCATTTGGAAGTACGCCCTTGTTTGTGGTGTATCTTGCTTCCATGCTTCCACTGTGCCCCATAAAGAAGACCCTGAAATCATGGGCAATCTTTCCCCTTGATTCAGCCATCAATAGCTGGGTATCAAAGAACGCTCGGAGCACATACGGTCTCCATTGGAATCTTGGTCTGAAAGCATCTCTGATGTTTTTGCAGATTCTTCTTGTTGGAAGAAATTTCTTGCCAGCGTTGTTTCCTCGGTATATGTTGTAACTCGTGTCAGGAGCTATCACCGCAGAGTCAGGACCAATCTTCTCTCCCTTTGCAATTCTGTCGTTGAGATATGCAAGGAGTTTTCTTGTGCCGTTCTCTGTGAGGAAGGTTACATATTGGTGTCTTGCCTTTGAGAGATTCTTTCTCACTGTGATTCTTGGAGGCGTTGAGATGCAAACTGCCTTTCCATCTTCAATTACAATGTCTGGCATGTCTCTTATTACAAGACCGTCCGTTCCATCATGGTTTCCTAGAACCTGTGGTCTTAGACCTGCCTTTGCAATCAGAGATATTTCTGTTGCAGTTCGAAGAGACGCCCTGTTGAATATTTCTGCAATCTCTTTTGCATCAGGTACTCTTTCATGCACAAGTGTTGGTGTCGAGTCTGCATCATTGATCTTAATCCTGCGCTTTATCTCAATGTCAAAGTGGCGCAACCAAGACTTGATTGCAGTCACCGTACTTTCGATATAGCCGGGAGACTTGGATTGTGACTCCATCCATGTTATGTGGTCTTGGATGATGTCTGTCACAGCCCGCAGATCTTTGATGGCAATTTC